>CBJLVJ010000732.1:0-2429 GCA_966426465.1 uncultured bacterium
CCGGCCCATCCGGTGGTGTTCGACCTGGAGCGGCCGTTGTTCGCGACGGTCCAGTCGGAGTTCGCGCGGCTCGCCCCGAATGGTGGCGCGGTCATTCATGCCTTCAAGCAGCTCGACCCGCGCCAGCCCGGCGACCCTCACCAGGACGTCGCCGACCTGGAGGCGTTCATGGACTGGCTCCAGCCTGGCTGGCAGCAGCTCGTCGTCGAACGACGCGTCTTGCCGCGGATTCTCGCCGCCGGCGTGCTGCCGCTGGCAAGTCGCCGTGGACTGTGTGCGCGCGCCACCTACCGCCTGGGCGACATCGCCAACCTCTTCTTTGTCGGCGACTGGGTTGGCCCGCGCGGATTCCTGGCCGACGCCAGCCTGGACAGCGCGCGCGAAGTCGCCCGCCGCATCCTCGAGAAGTGGCCTGGCGAGGAGGTCGGGTCGACCCCGATGGCGGTCGCCGCAGTGTGACCAGGTCTCGCGTGAGCGTACTGGACGATCTCTGGCGCCACCGGTCGCATTTTGCGTGGCTGCCCGCTGAATCGTGCTGCACGCACACAGCGGATGGCCGCGCGCGGCCGGTGTTGCATGCCGCGCCCTGAGATGCTGGAGCCGGATGCGGCGGGGCGCGTGTTCGAACAATACCGTGGCTATCTGTTCTCGATTGCCTACCGCCTGCTGGGGACCGTCAGCGATGCGGAAGACGTGGTCCAGGACGCCTTCCTCGGCTGGCATCGGGCGCCGGCCAGCGAGGTCCGCTCGGCGCGAGCGTATCTGGCAACCACGGTGGTCCGACTGTGCATGGACCAGCTGCGCTCCGCGCGCGCCAGGCGCGAGGTCTATGTCGGACCGTGGTTACCGGAGCCGCTCATCACCACCGGTCGAGAGGACCTGACCGACAACATCGTGCTGCGAGAGTCACTTTCATTTGCGTTCCTGCTCATGCTGGAGAAGCTGTCGCCGCTGGAGCGTGCCGTGTTCGTCCTGCGCGAAGTGTTCGACTACGACTACCCGGACATTGCGCAGATGGTCGACAAGAGCGCGGCGAACTGTCGGCAGGTGTTTCATCGCGCGCGTCTGCGCCTGGCGGAGGACCGCGCCCGGTTCGAGTCAACGCGCGAGCAGCAGGAGCGCCTGACGGAGCAGTTCCTGCGCGCCACCGGCTCCGGCGACATGCAGCGACTGCTCACGCTACTGGCCGAGGACGTGGTCTCGATCGGCGACGGTGGTGGCAAGGCCTCGGCCGGCTTGCGGCCGATCTACTCGCGTGACCGCGTCGCGCGCGGCTTTCTCGGCAACCTGCGCAAGATCCCGCCGGACCGGGCCTGGATCGAAGAGGTCAACGGGCAGCCGGCGATCGTCGCTGCGCTGGGCGGCAAGCCGTACGCGGTGCTGATCCTGGATACCCGCGAAGGAAAGGTGCAGACGATGTATACGGTGGTCAATCCGGACAAGCTGCAGGCCGTGCAGCGCCAGATGGAGACCGGCTCGTCGCCCGGCGCACGCGCGCCGGCCGAGCGTGACTGAGCCACGCCAGCCAGCGCCGGCTATCCTGCGGGCGATGCCAAGACTGATCACCTCGCCGAGCGTGGTCGAAGCCGCCGGCAACAAGCCGAAGGTCATTCGCGAGTTCGTGGGTCGCGTCAATTCCGCTACGGACGGTGTGAGCATTGCCCAGATGCAGAGCCCGGGTGGCTGGATGGAGCCCGGCCAGCGACCGGAGTTCGACGAGTACACCCTGGTCCTGCGCGGGGTGGTGCGTGTCGCATCCGAGAGCGGCACGATCGATGTGCACCCGGGTCAGGCTGTTCTCGCCAGCGCCGGCGAATGGGTCCAGTACAGCACCCCCGAGGCCGACGGCGCCGACTACGTGTCCGTGTGCATCCCCGCGTTCTCGCCCCAGCTCGTACACCGTGACACCTGACGTGGTCCGAGCAGCGCGGCGCACCGGCGGCTGGGCCGCGCCTGGCGGAGGTCCACGGGCCCAATGCGACGGAGAGCGTCGGTGACCGCCTTCTCCTGTTCGGCAAGCAACTGCTCGCGGGTGATCTTGCCCGCGTTACCACCTCGGACGACGGCTGTGCACGCGCTCGTTGGAGGTACGTGCGCGCGTGGCTCTCGAGAAGCGGCTTGCGCCCTGGAAGTTAGCTGCCGGCGGAATCGAGAAGCAGGGGAAGTCCGGAAAGGTCAGCCAGCACCATGCTGGGTGAGAAACCAGGACGCTTGAGTGGCGCGCCAGTCTGATTGACCCAGGCGACAGGCAAGCCGAAAGCGCGCGCGCCAGCGGCGTCCCATCCGCTATGCCGCCCACCGGCGTGTCATGGCAGGACAAGGACCGTCCACGTCCGCAGCGGCGTTTCAGGTGGTGCTATAGGGAAGATGAAACCGCCCGGCGGAGGATCCGCCATCCACACCAAGCACGCTGCCGGTGACAAACTCCG
>CBJLVJ010000733.1:0-2424 GCA_966426465.1 uncultured bacterium
GCCTCGAGCGCCGGCAAACTGAGATCCGTGCCCAGAATGTCGACGTCCCAGGCGTGCCTGTCGGCCAGCTGCTGACGCACCAGGATGGCCAGCGTGTACGGCTCCTCACCGGTGGAGCACCCCGCCGACCACACCCGCAGGCGCCTGTCCGTGGCATGCCGTGCGATCGTTTCGGGTAAGACGACCCGCTCGAGCGCATGGATCTGGGCAGGCACGCGGAAGAAGTGGGTCTCGCCGACGGTCATACGCGTGGCGAGCACCTGGAGCAGGTCGGCGCGCCAACCCGACGCGAAGGCCTCGACAAGCTCGCATGGCCCGGCGTACCTGGTCATCGCCAGCAGCTGGGGCACGATCTCGTCGAGCTGTTCGGTCTGTTGATCCGAAAGGCGCAGGCCGAAACGGTCTTCGAGGAGCGCGCGGTAAGCGGTCGTGAGGGCGCTATCGAGCGTTGAGGGCACCTGAGCTGGCCTTCGATCTGTACGACGTTTGTGATGAGCCGACCATCGGGCCGGGGTCGAGTACGTCCGCCGACAGCACGGGCACCAGGTTTCCGTCCAGCCGCAGCACGGACGTGGCCAGCCCGGGCTGCACGTCGGGGCCGACCGATTCGACCACATCCGGACCGGCCGAGATCACCCGATCGACTGCGTCGAGCCACAGCAGGTAGCGGCTCCGCGCGGCGATGACGACCAGGTACTGGTCCGGGTGGGGGGCAGGCGTCTCGACGCCGAGACGCGGTCGAGGGTCGACCACGGCCAGGACGCTGCCGTGTACGTCGACCAGCCCCACCACGCCTGGCGGTGCGTCGGGCAAGGGCGTCAAGGCAACCATCCGCAGCACGTGCTCCACCGCAGCGGCCGGAATGGCGACGGTCTGGTGACCTGCCCGCCCCACGAGCAGCAGGGGCTCGGAACTGGCCTTGGGCTCGGAGCCGATGCCTTCAATCATACGGACGCTCTCGAGGTCGCTACAGCCGAAAAACGCCGTTAACGGGGAAAGGCCGACGCGGGGGGAGGTTGCGCCGGCCTTTCGATCGCGAGTACGGCCAGGGGAGTAGCCGGACCCGCCTCTGCTTCGCGGTCGCCCGGGGGGAGGTGCGGTGCCGCGATTACTTTTACTTTACTATCCCGGCTTGCGCAGTGGGAGGGGTCGTGAGGCCGGAAACGGGTAGGAATTTCCCCCACGCCGGCTCACCCGTACGTCTGAGTAGCCGCTGCTCAGAAAGTCCTAGTACCGATAGTCGATAGCCGACGTGACTTCGGAGGGGTGGACACGCCGCGAGGTCGGGATGACCACCACGTAGGGCGGGGCTCGGCGTTGGACGAACGATACGCCCATCAGCCGCAGGGTGTGCTCGAGGTCAGGCTCGGGCTCGTCGGTGACCAGCACGAACGCCGGCCGCTCAGCCTGCTCCACCCGCGCAAGATACTCGGGGAAGCGATCGATGCCGCCCGCCTGAACGTCGTACCAGTCGTAGGCGAACAACGCTTGACCGCTCGCGCGCGCATCGAACATCACGGGCTGGCCAGCCCAGTGGTTCATCCACACCGCCTGGACGCGCTCGGCCTCAAGCGCGGCCAGAAGTGGGCCGTTGTCGGCCGGCAGCCTGTCCCAGTAGGGCGACTGGAACGCCTGCAGCGGATCGATCGCGACCAGGCCGGCCAGGTTGACCGCCAGCGGCACGACGGTCAAAGCGAGCGCCAGCACGCGGCGGGCCCGCCACACCGCTGCCAGCCCGGCGCCCAGCACCACCGCCAGAGCGCTCCCGATGGGCGGCGTGTAGCGACCCGTCGCGTCGAAGCCATAGGGATTGAGCGCGGGCCCGCCGAAGCCACTCAGCACCAGCACGGCGGGCACCAGCACCAGAAACACGAGCAGGCCGTCGAGTGGCCGCGGGCGCAGTCGCCGCCGCGCGAAGACCGCGCCGGCCAGGGCGAGCGACACTGCGGTGGCCATGATCGCGCCAGGCAGCCACGGGCTGGCCCCCCAGGGGTGCCACAGGCCGGCGCCACGCGGCAGGTCGTTGTTCCACCACGCGCCCAGTACCGCCAGGCGGTCGGCTGTCTGGCCCTGCGTACCGCCAAGCACGAAGCGAAACGTCGCCCCGTCGCTCTGCACGTTGAAGATCCAGATGGGCAGTCCGCCTGCGGCGAATCCGGCAAAGCCGGCGGCGACGATCGTGAGCCAGCGCACGCCCCGAATGCGCGCGACCAGCACCAGCCCCGCGGTGGCCAGGTACCACACGGCCAACGGGTGCATCCACAGGGCCAGACCGCCCAGCACGCCGCACGCGAACGCCCAGGGCGCGTCGCGTTGAAAAGGTCGCGGCCAGGCCAGTCGCAGGGCACATGTCAATGTCAGGCAGCCGAGCAGGATCACCTCGGTGTAGGGCGCCCATGGCTTGAGCGACAGCACCAGCGCGTA
>CBJLVJ010000734.1:0-2417 GCA_966426465.1 uncultured bacterium
CCAAGGTACAGATCCGGGCGATGGACGGCGATGAGGAGGGCATGGCGTCCTGGGTAGCGAAGACCACGCTGAAGGCGCCGTGGGTGCAGCGGGACGCGTGGGAGGCCGACGAGCGGTGCTACGCCGCGGCGGTCGCCGCGTCCGCCCCTGCGCTGCGCACGGCCACCTACGATGCGGCCTCGGATTGCATCTACAAAATCTGGCAGTGCTCGAACATCCTCTCCCTCGGCCACGCCAGAGGTACGCGCGGCCTGCTGCTGGTCAAGGACCTGCCCGCGGCACTCGAGGAGTTCGGCGCCGAAATGCCCGACCTTTTGTCCGACCCGTTGACGTTCATCGACCGGTTCGGGATGTTCGTCGCCCCTTGGCCTGCCGCCGAACGCTGGGCTGCCCACACCTGCCGATCGCACGCCGACGCGGTCGCCCGCTACGCCACAGCGGAGGAGGCGGCGCTACGCGACGGCGTCGTCCACGGACGCACGTTCCCAGGTTCCCGCGGACTAGGTGCCATCCTCACCGCTGAGGAATGCTCCGACACGTTCGACGACGACATGGCCGTGCTGGAGGTACTGCGCACCTGGTGCGGTGAGCAGACCGCCGACCGGTTCGACGAGCTGGCGGCGTTGCGAGCCGAGGTCGCGCGTCTTGGCGCCATCGCCGAGGATGCGATTGAGGCGGTGCGACGTGCCGGGGACGGCCGAGCCGCCCACGCACTGCAGCAGCGCCTCGGGCTGCGTCAAGCCCAGGCGAGACGTCCCGATCACCCCCGGTACGTCGACTCCGGGCCGTAGGCGCTCAGATTGCCGAGGTAGGGCTGCAGCTGCCACGGCTGCGGCTCGGGGTCCGGTGGCATCGCAAGCGGTCCGCGCGTCGGGTCCAGACCAGCGGCGTAGTCCCTGGCCCACACAAGCCACGGCGTGGCGCTCGCAGCGCGCTGCGGATCCGCGGCCACGGCATGTTCGGCGGCGTCGCAGAACGCAGCGATGTCGCCGGCGAGCCGCCAGGCCTGAACCTGCGAGCGCAGCACCTCGGCGCGGTGCGCCTGCATGAACCGCGCACGGGCGTCGAGAATGGCGGCCTCCCAGCGCGCCCGGCGCTCCGCGGCCGCCTGCTCAGCGATGGCCTTGGCCTGCTGCGCGGCAGCCGAGCCGCGCAGCATCTCGGCAAGGGCCTCCGGGAGTTTGTCCTCCAGGCGCCAGCGCTTACGGTCGCCCCACGTGGTGCGTCCGCCTGCCTTGTCGGTGCGCGAGACGATCACCAGCGACAGCCGCCCGGTCGGGGCCTGATCGAAGGCGGTGACGCGCTGCCACGTGTACTTCGGGGCTCGTGCCGCTGGCGCGGTCTCGAAGTCCTCAACGACGGTGACGTCGTAGCGGGAATCGGCGAGTGTGAGCGTCACCGCAGCATTGGAGCCGTCGGCGGCAGGTTCGGCGGTGTGCCCGAGGCGGATCGCGGCGAAGGCGAGCGCGGACAGTATCCGTGCGGCGCGTGTCGCGCAGTCCGGGCATACTCGCATCCGCTGTGGGAACTGCAGCGCGGCCACGGCCGCAGGGTGAAGCTCGGCGTCGGGCTGGGGCAGAGGAACATCGGGCAGCTCTGGTTTCGCGACGGCGGCGGTGCCGACTGGAGCTTCGGCCTCCAGGCAGATCAGCAGGTTCTTGTCCGCTGTAACCCGCGTGGTCAGGCGGTGACCAGCAGGCAGCAGCTGTAGCCGACGCGCGCACGCGGCGACCCCCCGCCACCGGGCAATTTCGGAGCCGTCTGAACACTCCATGACCAGGCGCGGTTCTGGGGCGAGGCGTTCGATGAGCGTCGCCGCATCGTTGCGTAGTACCGCGGACCGTGCCGCGCGGCCAGACGCCGGCGCTTTCGAGTCTGTTGTTGCACCGCGGTACCTCGATGCGCTGGCTGCGTAGTCGTCGTGGGGGTTGGGTGCGGGCACAGCACAATACTTTGCCGCCCGAGGGCTCCGTGGCGCGACGCCGCCCTGCACGCCACCTGCGCAAGAAAAGCGCATGGGCATTTGCCGACACTCTCAATACACTTCCGGAGACGGCGTGTAACCACAGTATGGCTCTGTTGGGAGTCGTCGAAGGGAGACCTCAGGTGCGGCGAGGGCGCGGATGGCTCCGGACGGACGTGATCGTGCCGGCCGTCTTGGTCGTCCTAGCGATCGTGACGAGCCTGGAGCCGAAGGTGTTCGGCGTCGAGATCAGTGAACGGCAGATCGTCCTCGGGTTCGTCGCGTTTCTTGGCGTCGACGCATTGATCGAGCGAACCGGCAGGCTCCACCGCATCGAGAAGGCACTAAGTGAGCTGTCGCGCTATGTCGCCGGACCTGTGCCCGTCGATCGCGTGCTTCGCACACGTGGCTCCTTCGAGCGGATGGATCTGCTCGCGCGACGCGCCCGAGGCAG
>CBJLVJ010000735.1:0-2411 GCA_966426465.1 uncultured bacterium
ATGGCGGCATATGTGCTGCAGCGCCTGATTGGCGCGATCAGCGTCCTTTTCGTGCTCTCCATCGTAGCCTTTGGGCTGTACGCGCTGACGCCCGGCGACCCGGCCGTCGTGTTGCTGGAGGCGAGCGGCATCCACAGCCCGCCGCGCGAGGCGGTCGTCGCCAAACGCGCCGAGCTTCACCTGGACGATCCGTTGCCGGTGCAGTACGTCAACTGGCTGGCCGGCGCGGTGCACGGCGACTTCGGCCGCTCCTTCCGCTCGTACACGCCGGTGGCCGAGCTGTACCTCAGTCGCATCGGCGCGACTGCGCTGCTCGCCTGCGTCGCCACGCTGCTGAGTCTGGCCATCGCACTGCCGCTCGGCATTGTTGCTGCCTATCAACGCGGGCGCCTGGCCGACCGCATCGCCCAGCTGGTGGTCGCGTTGGGCGGATCGATGCCGGGGTTCTGGATCGGCTTGCTGTTGATTCTGGCGTTCGCCGTCGAGCTCCACTGGTTGCCGGCGTTCGGCTCGCCCACACCATCCGGCATTGTGCTGCCCGCGGTGGTGCTGGCGGTCGCCAACGTCGCCGTTCTCACGCGACTGATCCGCTCCTCGGTGCTCGACGTGCTGCACCAGGAGTTCGTCACCGTGGCGCACGCGAAGGGGCTGCCGGGCGACCGCGTCCTGTTCCGCCACGTGCTGCGCAATACGTATGTCCCTTTGCTGACGGTACTCGGCCTGGTTTTCGCCAACCTGATGGTCGGCACAGCGGTGGTGGAGTACGTCTTCTCATGGCCAGGCATCGGCCGCCTGGCCGTCGATTCGGCGCTGCTGCGCGATCAACCGGTGGTGGTCGGCTTCACCGTTGCGGCGGGTCTGATCTTCACGACGATGAATCTGCTGGTTGACATCGGCATCGCCGCGGTCGATCCGCGTATACGGAGTGTGTGACTGACTGATGTCGATCGCGATGCGCATGCCAGCCCTTGCCCATCCGCCGGTGGACTTGACGGCTGAAGCAGAACCCGTCAAGCACAAGCGTCGTAACCGCTGGTACCGTCTCGGCTGGACCGGATTCCAGTCGCTCGCGGTGCTGCTGCTGCTGGTGGTGCTCGCGACCATCGGTCCGGCGGTCTGGCCGTGGGGCGCCCTGGACCAGCACATGGACGCGTTACTCCAGAACCCGTCGGCGGCCCACCCGCTGGGCACTGACGAGTTCGGTCGCGACATCCTGGCGCGGCTGCTACTCGGCGCACGCTGGTCGCTCGCCGGCACGGCGATCATTTGCGGCGGCACGAGCCTGCTCGGGTTTTTCATCGCGGCCGCGGCGATCAGCGGCGGCCGCAAGACTGACGCCGTGATCGGCCGCGTTATCGAAGCCATGATGGCGCTGCCAGGCCTCGTGACGGCGCTCGCCTTCGCGTCGATCCTTGGTGCCTCGTTCAGCAACCTGCTGTTCGCGCTGGTCGTGACCAGTTGGCCGTGGTACGCCCGCACGTATCGCGCGCTGCTGCTGAAGGAGCGCTCGGCGCTGTACGTCGAGTGCGCTATCGCCAGTGGCGCCAGCCAGTGGCGCGTGCTGCTGCGCCACGTCCTGCCGAACATCATCGGCCCGGCGGCGGTCCTGGCCACGGCAAACTTCGGCGGTGTGATCCTCAACCTCGCCGGCCTGTCCTTCCTGGGGCTGGGCATGCAGCCGCCGACGCCCGAGTGGGGCGAAATGATCAACGAGGCGGCGCGCTGGTTCCAGGACTACCCATGGCAGATGATCGCGCCGGGACTGTGCATCGGCGTGACGGTCCTGGCGATCAACCTGCTGGGCGACGGCTTGCGCGACGTGGCCGACCCGCGCACGCGTTAACGCACGAGCGAACTCTTGACCCCGGCCCACTTCGCGCCTATCATTCGTACAACTGTAACAATGGAGTTCTTGATCCAAATGAGGAGTGCAACTCTATGAGCGCAGCTCTCGTCACGCTGGCCATCGCCGCTGTGCCCGCCTTTGTCGCCAGCGTCGTCGAATGGGTCGAGGCGTTCACCATCGTGCTGGCGGTCGGCAACACCCGCGGCTGGCGCTCACCTATCTGGGGCACGCTCGGCGGTCTGGCGACCCTGGCGGTCATCGTCGGGGTGTTCGGTACGCCGCTGGTGATTTACCAGGAAGAGGTCAAGCAGAGCTTCCACATCGTTGTCGGCGTACTGCTGCTGCTGTTCGGCATGCGCTGGCTGCGCAAAGCCATCCTGCGCTTCGCCGGCATCGTGGCCCTGCACGACGAGGAGATGATCTACCAGCGCGAGGTCGCCGAGCTGCGCGCCCAGGGCCTGAGGCCGAGCCGCTGGGACAACATCGGCTTCTGGTTCTCCTACAAGGCCGTTCTGCTCGAGGGCCTCGAGGTCGCCTTCATCGTCATCGCGCTGGGTGCCCAGGG
>CBJLVJ010000736.1:0-2409 GCA_966426465.1 uncultured bacterium
ATGGCGCCTTCCGCGCCAGCCTCGGCCAGCGCCCTGAGGTGCGCCACGCTCGAGACGCCGCCGCTGGCGATCACGCGCACGAGCTGCGCGACCTCGCGTGTCCCAGAGACGTCGGGCCCGCCGAGAAGACCGTCGCGGGCAACGTCGGTGTAGACCACGCGGAGCACGCCCACCCCGGCAAGCTGGTGACAGAACGCGAGCACGGTCAGATCGGCCGTCGCCCGCCAGCCGCGTGTAACGACCTGTCCCGCGCGCGCGTCCACGCCGACTACCAGCTGCTCGGCGCCCAGCGCAGCCACCCACGCCGACAGGACCTCGGGTTGCTCGGCAGCGGCGGTACCGATCACCACGCGATCGGCGCCGTCGTCCAGCAGCGCTCGCGCCGCCTCCACCGAGCGAATCCCGCCGCCCACCTGAACCGGCACCTCGACCGATGCCAGCAGGCGGCGGATGACGTCGGCGTTGGCGCGCACGCCATCCCGCGCGCCGTCCAGGTCGACCACGTGCAGACGCTGGGCGCCTTCGGCCTGCCAGTGGCGCGCCATCTCGGCCGGGTCGTCCGCGTAGCGTGTCTCGCGCGTGAAGTCACCCTGCACCAGCCGGACGCAGCGCCCGCCGCGGATGTCAATCGCGGGAATGGGCGTGAACACGGCTCGTCGCGGCGATCCGACCGAAGTTGGCGTAGATGCGCAAGCCACGGTCGGCGCTCTTTTCGGGATGGAACTGCGTCGCCAGCACGTTGTCGCGGGCGACGATGGCCGCGAAGTCCACGCCATACTCGGCGGCGCCGAGGGTGATCTCGGGCTCATCTGGATCGGCGTAGTACGAGTGGACGAAGTAGAAGTAACTGCCCTCGGGAATGTCCTGCAGCAGCGGGTGGGCGCGCCTGTACGAAACGGCGTTCCAGCCGATCTGCGGCACTTTCAGTCCGCCGGCGTTCGGAAAGCGCCGCACCATGCCCGACACGATGCCGAGGCACTCGACACCGCCGCCTTCCTCGCTGCCGTCGAACAGCAACTGCAAGCCAACGCATACTCCCAGGAAGGGTCGGCCGGACGCGGCGTAGTCCTTCAGTGGCTGAACCAGGCCACGGGCGGCCAGTTTGCGCATGCAGTCCTGGGCAGAGCCGACGCCAGGCAGCACCAGCGCCTCGGCGCGGTCGACGTCGCGCGGATCGCTGGTGACGAGTGGCCGCTGGCCGACGGCTTCGAGCGCGCGCTGCACGCTGCGCAGGTTGCCGGCGTCGTAGTCGACGACGACGATCTCAGGCGGCATGCACCTGCTCGCGGCCCACGCTCCAGGCCAGGTAGGCCTCGATGAACGCGTCCAGGTCGCCGTCCAGCACGCCGTTCACGTCGCTGGTCTCGTACTCGGTGCGCAGGTCCTTGACCATCGTGTAGGGGTGCAGCACATAGCTGCGGATCTGCGTCCCGAAGCTGGCGTCGATATGCTCGCCGCGCAACTGCGCCATCTCACCCTCGCGTTTTTCGAGCTCCATCTCGACCAGACGGCTCTTGAGCAAGCGCATCGCGTTCTCGCGGTTCTGCAGCTGCGAGCGCTCGGTCTGCGCGGTGACCACGATGCCCGTGGGCTTGTGTCGCAGGCGAACGGCGGTGCTCACCTTGTTCACGTTCTGCCCGCCTGGGCCGCCCGAGCGGTACGCCTCGAACTCGACGTCCTCATCGCGCACGTCGATCGGCGCCGCTTCGCCCACATCGGGCATGACCTCTACCCGCGAGAACGACGTCTGGCGGCGATGCGCCTGGTCGAACGGCGACAGACGGACCAGGCGATGGTTGCCGCGTTCGCCTTTCAGGTAGCCGTAGGCGTACTGGCCGCGCAGCGTGATCGTCACGCTCTTGTAGCCGGCCTCTTCGCCCTCGGCCAGGTCGAGGATCTCGGTCTGGTACTTGTGACGCTCACCCCAGCGCAGGTACATGCGCATGAGCATCTGCGTCCAATCCTGCGCGTCGATGCCGCCCAGGCCGACGGTGATGGTCATGATCGCGTCAGCGCGATCGTAGGGACCGTTCAAGCGCAGCTTGAACTCGAGCTCGTCGACCTCCCTGGTCAGCTGGTCTTTCTCGCGCTCGGCCTCGGCCAGGACCGTCTGGTCGTCCTCGAGCGCGGCCAGCTCGACCAGCTCCAGGGTGTCACGCGCACGGCGCTCGACGTTGAGCCAGGGCTCCAGCTCCTCGCGCAAGCTGGACAGCTCACGCATGAGCTGCTGCGCGGCGGCCTGATCGGACCACAGATCGGGTGACGCGGCCTGTTGTTCGACTTCGGTCAGGCGTGCCTGCTTGCCAGGCGCGTCAAAGACGCACCAGGAGCGTCGAGATGCGGCCGTGAAGGCCTTGAAGCGCGGCGATCAGCTCTTCGGCAGGCACGGCGCAAGTCTAACAAATGGCG
>CBJLVJ010000737.1:0-2400 GCA_966426465.1 uncultured bacterium
CGAAAAGGCCGCCAGCTGCTGAACGTAGTCCAGCCACTCTGTGCGTGCGCCCGCGGCGCGACCGATCCCACGAGCGATCAGGTAGGCAACCTCGATGACCACGAGCGGCCCGAGAAAGCCTATCGCCACCACTGCACCGCGCCGAAGCAGCGTCCACCAGCCACACCAGCGGGCGAGCTCCGCTATCGCCAGGACCGCCGGCAGATAGGACAGCCGGTTGTTGCAGGTGAACGCGATGCCCCACAGCACGCCCGCACCGAACAGCCCCCGCCGGCTTCGCGTCTGCAGGTACACGAGCGAAGCCAGAGCTGCGAAGAACAGCCCGTCGGCCTCGACCAGCGGCTCGCGCGAGTACACCAGGTGCTGACCCGAGACCGCCAGCAGGATGGCCGCCGGAATGGCCACTCGCGGACCCCAGCCGCGCATGCCAATCGCGTAGGTCACCGCCACCGTGCCAATTCCAGCAAAGGCCGAGACGAGCGCGCCGGCGAGCGCGGTTTTGCCAAAGATCAACATCGACAGGGCCAGCAGCACCGCGTGGCCTGGCTTGGCAATGTCGGGCGGATGGGCGTCGGTGCCGTCCTGTGTCGCGAATGCGACTCGCTCCACCACGCTGCCTGCCTCGCCGCTCACCAGCGCCGAAGCCGCGCGCTCGGCCGCGCTCGCCAGAAACGCCCCCTCTCCGAGATACACGCCCGAATCGAAGTACAGCACCGGCTGGCCGCCCAGCCCCCACAGCCGCACCACCGCCGCCAGCGCGACGACGATCGCGAGCGTGAGCGGGCTGTCGAGCGATCGCCCGCGGGCACGTTCTTGCGAACGGGCGCTCTCCGCCGTTCGGAGCGCGTGCGTCACCATGTCCGCGTGCCACGCAGGATGGCGGCGCGGTGCCGTGGCGCGAGCACATCCGCGAGCCGCGCCGTGAACTGCCGACTCCGCCGGAGATGCGCCCGATGCAGCAGATAGCGCACGACAAGCTTCAACACGTCGAGTCCGTATTCCACACTCCGGCTGAAGTTGACCGACGACGCCTCAGCAAAGTACCGCGTTGGCACCGGAATTTCGCCGACTCGGAACCCGAAGCAGACTGCCTGAGCCATGATCTCCTGGTCGAAGATGAAGTTGTCGGAGTTGAGCAAGAATGGCAGCGTCTCCAGCAAGCGTCGACCGTAAGCGCGAAAGCCGGTGTGGTACTCGGATAAGCGCAGTCCGAACGCGATATTCTCAACCGCCGTCAGGAACCGGTTCGAGACGAACTTCCACCACGGCATGCCGCCCGACAGCGCGGTGCCGCTGAGCAATCGAGACCCGAGCACGATGTCGGCCGAACCGTCCAGGATCGGCTGAATCATCTGCGGCACCAGCGTCGAGTCGTACTGGTTGTCGGGGTGGACCATGACCACAACATCGGCGCCGCTGCGGAGCGCTTCGAGGTAGCACGTCTTCTGATTGCCGCCGTAGCCGCGGTTCTGCAGGTGGACCACCACCTTGAGCCCCAGACGCTCGGCAATATCGACGGTCTCGTCGTGGCTGACGTCGTCGACCAGAATGACTTCGTCCACCACGTCCATTGCCAACCCGCGATAGGTCGCCTCTAGCGTGCGTGCCGCGTTGTACGCGGGCATCACCACGACGACGCGCGCGCCATCCTTCACGATGGTCGCGACGCAGCCCTCGTGGGCAGATGCAGGCCCGCAAGCACCTGCTCGCCAGCCGCCGACTGCACCCGCCAATCGTACGCCACCGCCAGGAAACCGCCGCGCGACTTGGTCGCACCAACCACACTGTCGCTGCCGAAGGCCGCCAGGTCGGTTGTGACCCGAAACGCCGCGACCGTTTGCGGCAAGGCCCAGGCCGGCGTCCCGGCGTGCCTGAGCTGCACCTCGATGCGATACAACCCGGGCAGCAACGGCAACGACTCGAACATGCACTCCAGGTCGTGCGGTCCCTTGCGCCAGCAGGCAAACGTGCTCGAGGTGGCGGTGAACAGCGGACCGTAGTCGCCCCGCACCGTGACGCTGCACTGTGCGTGCTGGACGTCCTCGCGAGCCAGACAGCGCAGCTTGATGCGCATTCGCTCGCCGAAGTCGAACTCGGTGCACAGACGTCCATCGGCGTCGTGGATGCTGACTTCCTGGAACGCGACTGCGTCGCCGTCGTCGAGGTCGACTCCAGCCCGGTCGGCGGCGCCCTCGACCAGTGCGTCGTCCACCGCATCGATGTACGCACGCACCACGTCCGCCGTTGGACCGGCGCAGCGGAGCGTGCCGTGGTCCAGCCAGATCGCGCGCTGGCACATCATCTCTACCGCCGACAGGTTGTGTGAGACGAACAGGATGGCGCATCCGCTGTCGCGGAAGGACAGCATTTTGCGAATCGAGCGGTCCTGGAACGACACGT
>CBJLVJ010000738.1:0-2399 GCA_966426465.1 uncultured bacterium
GGCGTAACGCTCTCGCGGCAGGCGCACGGTGGTCAGCGACTCTGCACCCAGCTTGCGCCACTCGCTGAGATATACCGGCAGCACGGTCAGGTTGTCGGTCACGGCCGTCACGTGGGCGTGAATCGCTCGGCGCAGCCGCTCTGTCGGACTCAGCGAAGCGTCGTCGCTGATGTGCTCCATCTGCTCGAGCAGCACACCCATCGCCCGTTCGAACACCGGGATGAGCAGGTCTTCTTTGGAGCGGATATAGCTATACAGGCTGCCCTTGTTGATCCCGACCGCATTGGCGATGTCGCGCATCGACGTCGCGTGATAGCCCTTTTCCCTGAACAGCCGCAGCGCCGCCGCGCGGACCTGGTCCTCACGTGCTGCCGTGGCGACATGATCCTCACGCTCCTGGATCTCCTGCACGGTGGCGCGCATTGTGCCAGGACGCCGCACGTCAGGGCGGCGACAGCCAGACCACGGGACCGTAGCCCTGGACGAAGCTGAGCGGCGTGGTTTCGCTCGAAGCGGCGTCGACGATGAACGAGCCGGTGCCGCTGTACACGAACAACTGCGCCGCGTCGGGCGACCAGGCGACGGATGGCTCGTCCGCGCCCGTCTCCGCCGGCCGGCGCAGTCCACTGCCGTCGGCGTTGACGATCCAGGGATCCCACGGGATGCCGTGCGCGTATGCCACGGCTGGCCCAAACAGGGCATCCAGCGCCAGAACCGGCCGCTCCAGGCCACCGTTGAGTCCGGACTGCGGCGCCACAAACGCCACCTGGTCGCCGCGCGGCGAGAACTGGGGATACGCCACGTCGGCAAAGCGGCCTTCGGGCACGAGGGTCTGTACGCTGCCATCGGCTTGCGACCAGACGAGCAGGGCAGCGCCCTGGTTGCGCGTGCGAGCGAACACCAGGCGTGTACCGTCCGGCGAGGCCGACGGCTGGCGGCCCTCGTCGAGCAGGATGCCGCGACCGCTGCCGTCGGACATCACGCGCTCGATACGACTGGGATAGCGTGGCACTTCCTGCCCCGGTGCGCCGACCGGCTGGCCGCCGAGGTCCTGACGCTCGAACAGCAGCGTCGCGCGATCCGGCCACCACGTCGGCGAATCGAGCGATTCGCTCGGCTGGGCGCGCTCGAGCAGCGTCGAAGTATCGCCGGTGGTGACGTCCAGGTTCAGCAGGTCAGCGCCACGCGTGCCGCCGCCGGCGAATGGCTCGCCGACCGCCACCACGACGTGCGAGGTGTCCGGCTGGGCAGTCACCTCGAGCGCGTTCGAGGTCGCCGCGAGCCGGCTTACCGGACGGTGGCGCGGCGCCTCCAGGTTCAACCAGGCTACCTGGCGGCCGACGACCGCCAGGATGCCGCTACTGGCCCCGCCGGACTGGGCCGCGCCAAAGCTCGGGAGCACGCCAATGCTCATGGCCGCGGCACACGCCACGGCCATGAGCGCGCGTTTGCGCGAACGCACTGGCTAGGGGAACGAAACCATCTGCGCCAGCGGCGGCTGGGTGACCTTCTGGTCCACGCCCATCGCATCGATCGCCGCCTGCACGTCGGCCACGGTGGTCTGACCCGCCGGCGGGGTCACCCGGTTGTGGTGCGGGAAGACCGTGGTCAGGTTGGGATTGTCCGTCTTGAGCATCTTGACCTGCTCGGCGAAGTCGATTGGCTCGTGGTCGGCGCCCATGTGCAGAATGGCCAGGTTGGGCTTGTACATGGTCGCCCACATGCCCTGTTCGGCCGTCGCCGCCGAGCTACCCGAGAAGTACACGGTCCAGCCGTTCTCGAACGTGATGAAGTAACCCGCCGCGACGCCACCGTACGGCACCGACGCGGTTGGTGGGCTCAGCTCGGAGCCGTGCACACTCTCGACCGAGCGAACGGTGATGCCCTCCAGGCCGGTGAAGCGGTCGCCCGGCTGGAAGAACGTCTTCGGCACCTGCGCGCGCGGAATACCCTGCTCGACCAGCCAGCTGTTGACACCACCGGGCGCCAGCACCGTAGCGCCGGTCAGGTTGGCGATCTGGACGGTGCTGCCGACCTCATCACCGTGCCCGTCGGCGACGACGATCAGGTCCGCCTTCTCGATGTCTTCAGGTTTGATCGGCGAGTCCGGATTCGACGTGAACGGATTGGTCAGGATGACTTTGCCGGTCGGAGACGTGAAGCGGTAGTGGGACCAGCCGAACCACTCGACGCCCACAGTGCCACCGGTCGCGGTTTGGGCTGCAGGCGCGGCCGAGCCGGCTGAGACAAAGAGGACGGCCAGCGCGGCCAGACCGAACAGGAGGAGCACAGCGTGCCCCAGCGGGCTTCGCAACATGAAAGGAGATACCCCTTCTTGGCGTGTGATGACGCCAGCGTACGCACTCTGGTGCAAACGCACCTTAAATTCAGATGAATGC
>CBJLVJ010000739.1:0-2393 GCA_966426465.1 uncultured bacterium
GCGGCACGGGCTGGTCGACCACGGCGCCACCCCTCATAGCCCAGCTCACGCTACGCGCCACCTGGCGCACCCTCAGCCAACAGTCCAGCCTGCGCCCGCAGGCGATCTGCCTGTCGCACCTCACCCCTCCTGGCTAGCTCGACAGCCAAGCACACGCGCGCACAGCGCTGAACGCGACTCCGCCTTTTCGCTGTCGATCTGCGCGCTCCGACCGTCCACACGGTGAGCGCGCCTTTCCACCAGGAGACTCCAATGCTGCGGCAAGCTCTGCCCAGAACCACAACCCCCCGCACCCGACGCAGCCCGGCTGCGCGCCTGCGGGTCGAAACCTATCACGCACCAGCTACCGACGCGGCGCTCCAGACGCCCACCAGCTTCGATCAGCTGTTCGCGCTGAGCCGCGACGCGCTCGTCGTCGAAGACCTCCCATCCGGACGTATGGTGCGCTGGAATCCCGCCGCTGAACGGCTCTTCGGGTACTCAGCCGCGCTGGCGGTCGGGCGGCCCGTGGACCTGCTGATGCCATCGGAAGTGGCACGCCTCCACCATGAACGCGTCGACCACTACGGCCGCACGGGTGACGCTCACGTGCTGGTCGGCCGCGCTCCGCTGCCGATCCTGGCCATCACCAGCTCCGGTCACCTCATTCGCGTCGAGTACTCGATGGCGCCGCTCGAGGCGCCGGGCACGCCGACGCGCCATATCCTGCTCACGTTTCGCGACGGCAGCTGTCAGGAGCAATTTGAGCAGCAGGCCTCGGCGGCGACGCGCGCAGAGTCGGCTCGGCGGCAGGCCGACGCTCGACTGCATCGCCTGGCAACGGTCGTCGGCGACAGCAACACCGAGCTCCGGGACTTTGCGAACAGCGTGCGGCGGACCACCATCCGTCTGGCGCGACTGGCGGCGAGCGACCCTGCGGTCCGCCTGGAACGCCTTGCGCAGGTGGCGGACTGCCGCGTCGCGCGCCTCCAGCGGGCGCTCGAGGACATTCGCGACGTGGCTGCCATCCAGGCGGGCGCCTTCGAGCTCGACAGCCAGCGCATCAACCTGGTGCCGCTCGTCACGAAGGTTGTCGCCGCGGCTCGGGCCAGCGCGCCCGCGCACAAGGTCAACCTGAGCGTTCCGCAGGGGCTCACCGCGCAGGTCGATTCACGTCGCTTCCAGCGCGTTGTACAGGACCTGATCGAGCGGGCCATCCGTCGCAACCCGCGCGGTTGCTGGATCGACGTCGACCTGACGCGGCCGCTCGCCGGCACCGCGCGTCTGGAGGTGCGCGACTACGGCCGCCACCTGTCGCCACGCGAACGCGAGCGGCTGGTCCATCCGCAGGCGGGCGACCGCGGGTGGTGGCTCAACGACTTCGTCGTCGAGCAGCACGGCGGCACGCTGTCACTGGGCTGGCCGGCCGAAGGCGGCGTGCGGGTCATCATCAGCCTGCCCACGCATCGCGCGCGAAACTCACATGCACCGACCGCGACGCCGGCCGACCGCGCGGAGGCCCCACCACGCTAGTCGTCGGCGTTGGGCACGGCGTAGGCGGCAGCTTCGTCGGCGACGAGCGTCTGGTGGATGCGGGTGGCTTTCTGCGTACCGATCTTCAGCTTGCGCGCGAGATAGCCGGGTGTGATCTCGCCATCATGGTCGTTGAGGATCTGGCGGGCCTGAGCCAGCAGCCGCTCCTCGGGGTCTTCCTGACGAGCGAGCTTCTCGAGCTCGGCCTCGTCCTCGGCGGTATGCCTGGCCTGACCCTGCATCCGCCAGTGGCTACACACCGCCTCGATCTCGTCGTCCGTCACCAGCGCCCCCTGGACCCGCCGCGGATTCATCTCGTCACCCGCCTGGTACAGGGCGTCGCCACGCCCGAGCAGCCGCTCGGCGCCAGTGCGATCGAGGATGACCCGCGAGTCGATCTGCGACGACACCGCGAACGCAATCCTGGTCGGCAGGTTGGCCTTGATCAGCCCGGTCAGCACGTCGACGCTCGGTCGCTGCGTGGCGACCACCAGGTGCACACCCGCCGCGCGGCCCAGTTGGGCCAGCCGGCAGATCAGGCGCTCGACGTCTTCGGGCGCGGTCATCATCATGTCGGCCAATTCGTCGACGACGACGACCAGGTACACCAGCCGCTCGTCCGGAAAGCGGTCGTTGAAGGCGACGATGTTCCGGGAGCCCACCTCGGCGAACAGCCCGTAGCGGCGCTCCATCTCCAGGACCGTCCAGCGCAGCGCCGCGACCACCTTTTCCATGTCCGTGACCACCGGCAGCCGCAGGTGAGGCAGGCCGCGATACTGGCTCAGCTCGACCTGTTTTGGATCGATCATGATGAACTGGACTTCGTCGGGCGTGCGCATGACCAGCAGCGATGTGATCAGGCTGTTGATGCACACGCTTTT
>CBJLVJ010000740.1:0-2392 GCA_966426465.1 uncultured bacterium
TCACCGATCGCCTGCTGGCGATGCTGCGCAATCAGTTTGGTGGTCACGCCGTCGTACATGCGTGAGGTGTCACACGTGCAGCACCTGGCGGCAGGCTGGAAAGTGCACGACTTTGCGCCGGGCGAAGGACTCGCGCTCGGAGTGCACGAGCCCGGTCACGTCGACAGCGACTGGCTGGACATTCCCGTGCCGGGCGACGTGCATCGTGCGTTGATCGCGGCCGGTCGCATTGCCGACCCGTACTACGACCGGAACGAGTCCGCATGCGCCTGGATGGAGCAGCGCGAGTGGTGGTATCGATTGGCGTTTGACGGCCTGGCCGAGCAAGCGGCGAGCGATGAGCGGCTCCACCTGGTCTTTGAAGGCCTCGACACGTTCGCCACGATCTACCTGAACGGCGAGCAGATCGGCGAACACCACAATATGTTCCGCCCAGCAGCGGTTGACGTCTCAGGCCGTCTTCGACCGCACCAGCGCAACGTGCTGGGGGTGCGCTTCGATCCGCCGCTGCAGCGCATCGCCGGCAAAACGCTGAGCGCATGGGGTCGTAACCCGGAGCGGACCGCTATGCGCAAAGCGCAGTTCGGGTATGGCTGGGACTGGGGCCCACGGCTGCCAACCATTGGCATCTGGCGACCGGTGCGCATCAGCCGCGAGCGGCGCGCGACGTTGGTGGGTGTGAACTTTACGACCCTCGACATCATCCCGGCGTGTGAGCGCGCGGCCGTGGCCGTCCGTGTCGAAGCCGAACGCTTCGGCGCGCCGGTCCCGCTGACCGCGTCGGTGCACCTGAGCTCGCCCGCCGGAGGCTCGGTCGCGACCTCGCAAGTGGCGCTGGAGGGTGACGGACCGGCCCTGGACGCGACCACGTATCTGACCGTCAACCGGCCGGAGCTCTGGTGGACGCACGATCTGGGCAACCCAACGGTCTACGATCTGACGGTCAGCCTGCGGGACGGGGACAGCTTGCTTGCTGAGGAACGCCAGCGCGTCGGCATCCGTACGCTTGTCCTCGATCAATCTCCGGATCCGCTGGAGCGCGGCACGCGCTTCTTCCGATTCATCCTCAACGGGGTGCCCATCTTCGCCAGAGGCGCGGACTGGATCCCATGTGATTCATTCGTTGGCGCGATCGGACCTGGACGCCGCACGGCGCTGCTCGAGCGAGCTCGCGACGCCAACATGAACATGCTGCGCGTGTGGGGCGGTGGGATCTACGAAGACGACCACTTTTACGCCGAATGTGACCGGCTGGGCATGCTGGTGTGGCAGGACTTCATGTTTGCCTGCGCGATGTATCCCGAGGATGACCCGGATTTCATTGCCGAAGTCGATGCCGAAGCGAGATACCAGGTCCGCCGCCTGCGTACCCATCCGTCGCTTGCGTTGTGGTGCGGCAACAATGAGAACCAGTGGCTGCACGACAGGCAGTACTGGAACGTCGCCGACCCGCCGCCCTACGGCGCGCTCTACTACGACACGATCCTGCCGCGGGCGGTCGCGGACCTCGACGGCCACACGCCCTACTGGCCGGGTAGCCCATTCGGCGGCAACGACCACAACAGCCGCGAGGAGGGCAACGTTCACAACTGGGAGGTCTGGCACGGCAATTTCCCCAGGCGGTTCGGCGAGCCACCCCGACGTGAGACGACTCCAGAAAGCGTGTCGTTCCTTCGCTACGCGGAGGACATGGGCCGCTTCATCTCGGAGTTCGGCATGCACGCGGCACCGGTCGAGGAGACGCTGCGCCGCGCCATTCCGGCGGACCAGCTGTACCACCACAGCCCATCGATGGACTGGCACAACAAGGACAACCCCAAGAACAAGGGCGACGACCTGATGCTCGGTACGACTGGACTGCCCGACAGCCTGGAGCAGTACATCACCTTCAGCCAGATCGCCCAGGCGGAAGGACTGAAGTTCGGCGTCGAACACTTTCGCAGGAGAAAGCCCCACTGCTCTGGCACCCTGGTGTGGCAGCTTGACGACTGCTGGCCGGTGCTGAGCTGGAGCGTGCTCGACTACTACGGCTTCGGCAAGGCGAGCTACTACTACTTGCGGCGGGCATACGCTCCCGTACTGGCATCGTTCAAGCCGTCCGCGGAGGGTGGGCTGGAGCTGTGGATGACCAACGACACGCTGGCCGACCTCCGCGACACGGCGGTCGTCCACCTGGCGACGTTCGACGGCCACGTGGTGTGGGACGGCACGCGTGAGTTCCACGTGCCCGCGGGCGCAAGCCGCGCAGTCGCGTGCTGGCCGCCGGGCGAGCTGGCCGGCGGACCGGACCGCTACGTCCGGGTCGGCTCCAGCAACGGCCTGTTCGCGCCGAACCGTTATTTCTTCGCCGCCATCAAAGATCTGGTGCGGCAGCCTGGCGCGCCGCGCATGG
>CBJLVJ010000741.1:0-2383 GCA_966426465.1 uncultured bacterium
CCGTCCCGTCACCTCCACGGCTGACCCGGCGGGCAGCTCGGTGTACGCCGCGGCTGGATCGCCCGTGGGATAGAAGGCCAGGGGCGTGTCCTCCGCGACCCATCCGTTTCGGTCCATCTCGTCGTCGACGGGCGGGGGATCTGCCTCGGCGTAGCGCGAGGGTGCGTCGCCGGGGCCCAGCACTGCGCTGGGCACATAGGCCGTGCCCTTGGCCCGCGGGTTGTACACGTAGGCCCAGTCGCCGGCATAGCCGAGGACTTGCAGTGGCGCCAGTGGACGCACTCTGCCGAACGCCTCAGCGGCATCGTCGGGCTGCGACCGCAACGTGGTCGGAGCCAGGGCAACCGCCCAGGTGGGAGAGTCGACAGGCTCGGTTGTTGGCGCGCCCGACTCAGAGGTGGACTGAGCGTGGACCGGCATCGCGCCGAGGCCGACCACGAACAAACAGACCAGCAACAACCGCGGTTGGCGGCATACCGCCGGAATCGAGAACGGCCACTGGAGCATGTGCTTGCCTCCTGTGCCTGGGTACCCGAGGTTCATGCAACTCCTGGACCAACAGAGCACAATCTCGAAGAAACCGACACGGTTAAATCTTCCAGTCGGCAATGCCGTAGCCCATAATGCGTGCCCTCAGAGGGGGGGCGGGGGTGATGTGGGACAGTGAGGTTGGAGGCGCGCTCAACGGGGACCTCGAGCCTGCCCACGTCGCTGCTTTCGTAAAACGGCACTGCGCGGTCGACGTGGAGCGCGTGCTGTTGGATGTGCAGCCACTACTCGGAGGGCTCGAATCTCGCGCGGTGGCGCGCGTCCAGGCGGAGGCGCTGGTCTGCCAGGGCAGCCCGCGCAGCTTTACGTTCGTGGTCAAACGCCTGGACGGACCAGCCAACCGCGAGCTGGCCATGTACGATCTCCTCGCCGCGGCGGGTAACCGGGCCATTCCCGAGCGGGTCGGAGTCCAGGCCGTCGGCCCAGCTACCAGCTACCTTTTTCTCGAGTGGATTCCGGCAGCGCGCTGGCCGTGGGCGGAGCCTGGCCTCGTGTCGCACGTGCTCGAGCAGCTCGCCAGCATACACACCGCGCTGTCAGCGGCTCCGCCTGGCAGCTTGCTGGGCACCTGGGACTACGAAGCGGAGCTCCTGCCAACGGCGGAGGCGACACTCAAGACGCTGGAGCTGGCGGTCCAGACCAGCGCCCTGGCCGGCCTGCGCCGGCTGGCTCCGGCCCTGCGGCGCGTGGTCGGAGCTCTGCCGGGTATGCGGCGCCAGCTCATGTCGTCCACTCCGCTGGGGCAATCCATGCTTCATGGGGACGTGCACTCCGGCAACGTGCTGATTCGCGACGTCTCCGGCGCACGCTCGGCGGTGCTTCTCGACTGGGCTCGAGCGCGACCGGGCTCACCCCTGGAAGACGTCAGCTCCTG
Source organism: uncultured bacterium (assembly GCA_966426465.1). GTDB lineage: Bacteria > Chloroflexota > UBA6077 > UBA6077 > CF-72 > CF-72. Next base: position 1,424 of record CBJLVJ010000741.1, read on the forward strand.
GCTCGAATCGCTCGGCTACTGGGAGCCGAGGGTGCGCCAGCAGCGGAGCCGGTTATTGGGGCACTATCTCCGAGCCCGTGGTCTGCCGGCTGGTGCGGCGCGCGAGGTCCATGTGTGGTACTGGGTCGCGGCTGCCAGCAACGCGCTGGCCGGAGCGTTGAAGTACCACCTCCACCAGGCGATGCGTCTGGCGGACTCAGCACCGGACCGCCAGGCAGATGCCGTGCGCGCGGCGCGCGACTACCTGCGTGCAATCGAGCGTGCCGATTTCCTATGGCGCTACTCGACCGGGCCGCAGATGGTCATGATCATCGAAAGTGCGCACGTGGCCGCGTCCGTCAGCCCAGTGCACGACGGTGAGGCTGGCATTGGAGGGCCGGAAGGCCTCCCAGCAGGCGGCCCGGATGCCATTGAGTGCGCCGAGAACCTGGCTGATAACGCCCGCGTGGGTGACGATGATGACCCGCTCGCCAGCGTGTTCGGCGGCGATGCTGCTTATGGCCCGCAGGACACGTCGACGGAAATCGCGGTAGCTCTCACCGCCGGGCCATCGGAAGCCGTCGTCGATTTGCCTCAGATTGGTCTGCCACAAGACCGGATAACGGTGCTCCACCTCGGCGAGGGGGACACCCTCGAGGCGGCCACAGTGGATTTCCCGCAGCAGGTCGAGTGCGCGGGGCGCCAGGCCCAGGCGTAAGCCGATCGCGTGTGCCGTCGTCCGCGCCCGTCGTAGCGGGCTGGTGTACAGCGCCGCGGGTCGTGGCGCGTGCTCGAGGCGGCGACTCAGGCGCTCGACCTCGGCCCAGCCGCGGCGGCTGAGCGGCGGATCGAACCACCCGACCAGGCGCGCGCCAACCGCGGCATCGTTATCGGCCACGTGTCCGTGGCGCACGAATACGAGCGTGCTCGCCTGCATGTTCACCAACCTGGAGCGGGTGCAACCTTTATACCGCTGATCTC
>CBJLVJ010000742.1:0-2382 GCA_966426465.1 uncultured bacterium
GCTGGCGCGCGACGGCGTGTCGATCCTGATGATCTCCAGTGAGCTGCCCGAGATCCTGGGCATGTCCGACCGCATCCTGGTCATGCGCCAGGGGCGCCTGACTGGAGAGTTCAGTCGCGACGAGGCCTCGCAAGAGGCTATCCTGGCCTGCGCCGCATGACGGCCGTCGCCGCGCCCGTCTCGGAGCCGAGGACCCGACCTGCCGTCGGGCGTGGTTTCGGCAACCGCTTTCTGCAGCGCTACGGCACGCTGCTGATCCTGCTCGTGCTGTGCCTGGTGTTCACGGTGATCGGCCCGTGGCGCACCAGTCGCGAGGCGTGCAATCTGTGGCAGCAGGTCACCAGCCTGAGCCTGGTCAGGAACGGCCAGGTGTGCGGGCCCGTGTTCGCGTCGCAGGTCAACATCCTCAACCTGGTGCGCCAGGTGTCGGTCATCGGCATTGTGGCGCTCGGCGAGATGCTGGTGATTCTCACCGGTGGCATCGATCTCGGCGTGGGCTCAATTGTGGGCTTCACCGGGGTGGTGGCGGCCGCGTTGCAGCGCGACAACGCCGGGCTGCCGACGAGCGTGCTCGTACCACTGTTGCTGGGCGGCGCGACGGGACTGATCGTCGGGCTGCTGGTGACCCGAGGCAACATCCCGTCGTTCGTGGCCACGCTGGGTGTGCTCGCTGGCTTGCAGGGCGCGACGCTGGTGTTCACCAACGCCCAGCCGATCACCGGTCTCAAGGACGACTTTCGCACGATTGGCACGGGCTATCTCGGCGCGATCCCGCTGCCGATCGTGCTCTACGCCGTGGCGATCCTGGCCACTGGTGTCCTGCTCGGCCGCACCAGCTTCGGGCGAGGCATCTACGCCATCGGCGGCAACGAAAGCGCCGCGCGCCTGTCGGGCATACGGGTCGATCTGTTCAAGACGCTGGTGTTCGTCATCTCCGGGCTGGGCGCGGCGGTCGGCGCGCTGATCCTGACGGCGCGGCTCAACTCGGGTCAGCCGAACTCAGGTCAGGGCTACGAGCTGGACGCGATTGCCTCGGTGGTGATCGGCGGAACCAGTCTGTCGGGCGGCCGCGGCACGGTCCTGGGTACCCTGGCAGGCGCGCTGTTGATTGGGGTGCTGTCGAACGGACTCGTGCTGATGAACGTCTCGCCGTACTACCAGCCGATCATCAAGGGCGCGATCATTGTCGGCGCCGTGCTGCTCGACCAGATCGGTCGCCGCCGCAGGAGCTGAACCCGGGTCATCAAGGGAGGAGCATCATGAAGCTGTCGTCTTTGCCCCGTTTGTTGGCCGCCGCGCTGCTCGCGGCCTCGCTGCTGTCGCCGGTTTCGTCGGCCGCTGCCCAGCAGAGCATGACCATCGGCTATTCGGTGCCAGGTCTGGGCTTTCCGTTTTTCGCCGTCATGCTGGACGGCGCAGCCGCCGCCGCCTCGGAGCGCGGCAACGTGAGCATCGTGCCGCTGGACGGGCAGGATCGCGACGCGACCCAGCTGGCCGGGTGTGAAAATGCCCTGGCGAGCGGCATCACCGGGCTGGTGATCAGTCCGCGCACGGTGGACGGACTGGCTGGCTGCTTCAGCGCCGCCCAGGCGGCGGGTGTGCCGGTGGTCACGGTGGATCGGCGCGCGGCGACCGGCACGCCGGTGCTGGCCCACGTCGGCGCCGACAACGTCTCGGGCGGGCGCGCGGCGGGACGCTTCATCGCCGACCGACTGTCGGGTAAAGGCCGCCTGATCGAGCTGACCGGCACGCCGGGCGCATCGCCGGCGATCGACCGCAGCGCGGGGTTCAACGAGGTCGTCGGTCAGACCCCCGGGCTGGTGGTGATCGCCCAGCAGACGGCCAACTTCAATGCCGACGACGCGCTGCGCGTGACCGAGGACATCCTGACCAGCATCGGCTCGACCCCCGACAACCCGGGCTTCGAAGGCCTGTTCGCCGCCAACGACGACATGGTGACGGGCGCCGTCCAGGCGATCCAGGCGCGCGGGCTGGACCCCGGGCAGTTCACGATCGTTGGCTTCGACGCGCTCAAGAGCGCGCTCGACCTGATCCAGCAGGGCAAGCTGAGCGGCACGGTCGATCAGTTCCCCAACGAGCAGGCGCACAAGGCGGTGGGCGTGCTGGCCGACTACATTCAGAACGGCACCATGCCCGAGGCGGACATCCTGCTGCTGGACCCCAAGGTCATCAGCATCGACAACCTCAATGATGCCTCCACCCCGCATTAAAAGAACCACTAAGAAGCAGTAAGTAGTCGCGCGCCGTTAAGGAGCTCGTTTACGAGCTTGCGACTACTTAGCGAAACTCATGGTGATTGTTGGCACGACTGCGAGAACGGCTGGGACGATCAGCACGAGGGAGCCTACGAGCTGGTACTCG
>CBJLVJ010000743.1:0-2380 GCA_966426465.1 uncultured bacterium
TAGAAGTCCTGCTCGCCGGCAGTAAAGCTGAAACCCTGGCCGCAGTCGCGGCAGGTCAAAGTCACGTCACCCGACATCTTGTCGACGGCTCCCTTGGAACGAATCAGACGACTACAAGTGCGAACGACCGGACCCCGGCTGGCACGGATCAGATCACCAGTAAGTTGGGTTCCGTCGACACCGAGAAGACTTTACGGACGAGGAACAACGCCAGCCGAGCCAGTGTAGCGGCTGCGCCGAGCGGCGCGCCATACAAAAGGGCCGCCTCTTTTGAGGAGACGGCCCCAGCTTTCAAGGTTTCATTTCGCTCCGGTAAATCGATAGTTGCGCATTCGCGACACACGCTTGCGGCGTTGTACTTTCCCAGTTCAGATCGGCCCCGGCGATCGCACGTAGGCGACGCTCGATGGGCCCACCAGGGCGCGCGGCGTGTCGCTGTTGACCCCTCTTCGGCTTCCCTGGCCGACGGGGTCCCTATCTGTCAACTTGCCAGCAGCAGTTGAGCAAGTGCGGCGCGCGGAGAATCATGTTGTCCCTCCTTGTTGAGCACCTCGCTCAACCGACACCATAACACCCGCCTGCGGCCGCCGGCCGTTACAGAACGGTAAATCACATTGCAGTTGGGCGACGGCCCAGTTCACACCCGCGGCGCCGGCTCGAGCTTGCCGGCCATAACGTTGGTCGTGTTCAGATCTTTACGTGCGCAGGCTGCGCGGCACGCCGGTTGCGAGGAGCGGTGTGGGAGAATCTGGGCAATGACCACTAGCACGTCTTCGGCGTCGTCCTTCACATCGTCCAACGGGATGACCGCGTCCGAGTGGACGCAACAGTCCATGCTGTCGGACCTGATGCAGCAGAAATGGCTGCTGATCGGCCTGGGCGCGGCCGTCGGCCTGTTCATGCTTGTTTCGCGGCGCTCAGCGCCCGAGGAGAAGGCTGCCCGCCGACTCGTCCGCGATTGGCGCCACGTCGACGATCCAGACGACGCGCGCGACCTGCTCGGCGCGAACGTCCCGACGATCGTTCGCCCGGTCTTGCTGGCCGTCCTCGAGGAAGTCCAGCGCCAGGTCCACCGCGGCTTCCGCTCACTGGAGCGCGAGATCGAACGACTCTAAGCGCTTAGATCGCGGCCAGCGAATAGCCCGCGCGGGCGTGCGTCAGCACGTAGCGCGGCGTACTCGCGACGTCCTCGATTTTGCGTCGCAGCCGCGCCACGTTCACCCGCAGGAGGTGGACCTCGTCCCGATACGCAGGCCCCCATACTTTCTGCAGGATCGCCCGGCTGGGCTGGATCTCGCCAGGCGAGCGCGCCAGGTATGCCAGGATGCTGAACTCGGTCGGTGTGAGATCCACCGGCTTGCCCGCCTTGTAGGTCAGATGCTGATCGAAATCGATGCGCAGGTCGCCGGTGACGAACACGTCGGGACCACTCGTGCCGGCGTACACGTTCGAGCGACGCAGCAGCGCGTTGACACGGGCCAACAGCTCCTTACTGGCGAACGGCTTGGTCTGGTAGTCGTCGGCGCCCGCCTCGAGGCCGGCCACCTTGTCTTCCTCGCTGCCGAACCCGGTGAGGATCAGGATGGGCGCGATGACGCCGTCCGCGCGCAGCTGGCGGCAGACCTCGATCCCGTTCATGCCCGGCATACCCACGTCCAGCAGGTACAGGTCCGGTTGGACCTGGCGGCCGGTTTCCAGCGCGCTGAGCCCGTCTGAGGTTTCGATCACCCGATACTGGCCGTGCTCGAGCGTCCACGTGAGCAGGTTCCGCAGCCGCGGATCGTCGTCCGCGATCAACACCGTGCCCCGCTCGACGGTGTCGGCCTGCTCGGTCATGCGACCGATTCGTGCAGGTCGAGCGTAGGGCCGGTGAGGCTCGGACGAGGCGTCTCGCGGATCCGCGTCACGCGCCGTAGCTGGTCCACCGTCTCAGCGAGCTCCTTGGCGCCGCTGACGATCTCGTTGACCAGCTCGGTCATGTCCTTGGGCAAGCCCGGGTACTCGGCCAGCATCTCCGCGTAGCCGAGCACCACGCCCAGCCGATTGTTCAGCTCGTGCTGCGCGGTGCGTGCCGCCAGTAAGACGCCTTCGAGCCGCGCGCGTTCCAGCGCCGCCAGCGCCGCCGCGCACAGCGCACCCATGGTCTCCAGACCCTCGGCATCCTCGCGGCCGAAGCTCCGCCGGGTGTCGCGCACGCCAAGCGCGAGTGTGCCCTGCAGCTGGCCCTCGTGGATCAGCGCGACGGCGATGCAGCTGCCCTGCATCGCCGGCCGTCGCTGGCTGGCGGCGGCGGCTGCGACCTCACGCATCTGCGCCAGCAGCGCGGCAACGTCGCCTTCGCCCACGTGCACGAGCTGCTGGGCGACGACAGTTTCGCGCT
>CBJLVJ010000744.1:0-2377 GCA_966426465.1 uncultured bacterium
GCTGGCGCCGATGTTCGCGATGATCACCGCATTGGGCGCTTGCTCGCGGACCACCGAATAGGTGCGCGTGAGCCGCGGGTTGCGCAGCGCCGCGCGCTGACTACCCACGCCCATGGCCAGCCCGTGTCGCTCCGCCGCGCGGGCCAGCATGGCGTTGATGTCGCGTGCGGCGGTGTGGCCGCCCGTCAAGGAGGCGAGCACCAGCGGCGCCTGCACACGCTTTCCGAACAGCGTTGCGCTCAGATCGATCTCGTCGAAGTCGAGCTCCGGCAGTGCTTCGTGGACCAGGTGCACGTCGCTCCAGCCGGCTCCGACGCGCGTGTTGACGTCAGCGGTGGCGCTGACCCGCAGATGTTCGGCTTTTCGTGCCTCGACGGGATCCTGCATGCTCAACCCATTGTCAACCGAAGCGGAATCGACCCGTCCGGCCGATTCAACAACCCCGCGCTACGCTCACCGCGGTCCACCTGCCCCCGATGGCGCGCCAGGTCACGCGACGCACCTTTCTGGCCCTGGGCGCCCTTGCGCTGGGCGCCACCGGTGGCCTGGCCGGGCTGGCCGGAGCGGCCTCGCGTCAGCGACCAGGCGACCAGCGCATCACGCTGGGCGACCTGACGCTGGTGCTCGGCGCCGACCCGTGGCGTCTGTCGCTGGAGGGACCCGCCGGCGAGCCGCTGTGGCGGGAAGCCGCCGACCAGACACTCGGCTACCGCACCATCGATGGCCAGCTTCACCGCGCTCGACGCCTGGCCAGCATCACCAGTATCGGTCTCGACGCCTATCAGCTCATCGCCGAAACCGACGATCCCGCCGGCGGGGCCATCGCGCTGGAGATCCGCGCGCTCGGTCCGCGCGCGCTGCGCATGAGCGTTACGCCGGACAGCCTGTCGCCGGTTGGCGCGCTGCAGGGCGGCTTCGAGGCGCTGCCTGACGAACGGCTCGTTGGTCTCGGCGAACGCTTCGACGGCGTGAACCAGCGTGGCCGGCTGGTCGAGGTGTGGGCCGAGGATCGGCGCGTGGCTGGCTACGGCTCGAGCACGTACGCCCCGATTCCGCTGCTGCTGTCGAGCCGCGGCCACGGCTTCGCGCTCGAGCGCTTCGAACGCTCGCGGTTCGATCTGGCGGCGACGCGTCCCGATCGCTGGAGCTGGGAACAGGACGCCGCCACGGCCAGCATCGTCGTCACGTACGGGCCAGCTCTCAAAGACCTGGTGCGCCGCAACGCCGAGCTGGTCGGCCTGCCGCCGTTGCCGCCGCCGTGGCTGTTCGGGGTCTGGAAGACGTCGGTCGGCGGCCAGTCCGAGGTGATCGCCGAGATGCAGCGGCTGCGCGACCTGAAGGTGCCCGTGTCGGCGGTATTCGCCTTCGACGCCGTCGACGCCGAGGCCAACATTGGCTGGGCGGACGTGACGTTCGCCGGGCGGCATGCCGGTCCGTATGCCGACCCGCGGGCGTTCACCGACACGCTGCACAAGCTCGGCCTGAAGGTGTTGAACTACTTCACCACCGATTTCCATGCCGACCGGCCGAATTATCAGGAGCCGGCCAGCCACGGCTTTCTGGTCAAACGCCCGGATGGGCGGGTGTACCTGCATCCCGCGTTCCACGTGGCATGGCTCGATTACTCCGATCCGGACGCGGTGCTGTGGTGGAGCGCGTCGTGGCGTCGGGCGCTCGAGGTGCTCGGCTACGACGGTGGCATGCTCGACCTGGGCGAGCTGATCCCGGCAGATGCCGTCCTGGCCGACGGCTCGAGCGGGCTGCAGAGTCACAACCGCTACCCCTTGCTGTACGCCCAATCGGCGTGGACGGCGGCGGCCATGTCCCGTCCCGATGGCGAGTATGCGCTGCTCCTTCGCTCCGCGGCCGCCGGCGCCCAGCGATTTCAGAACGCCCAGTGGAACGGCGACGCGGTCATGCGCTGGGAGGGACCCGACGGCCTGCAATCGATGGTCCCGGCGGCGCTGTCGTTCGGGCTGTGCGGCTTTGCCTACTGGCACGCCGAGGTCGCCGGTTACGTCCAGGCCGACCTTGACCAGGACCGCGAGCGCGAGCTGTGGCTGCGCTGGCTCCAGCTGGCAACCTGGACCTCGCTGTTGCGCGACCACCTGGGCGATCACCAGCGATCGCCGATTGACGTCTGGCTCGACCAGGGCACGCTGGACGCTTTCCGTCGCGCCGCACGTGTCCACGCCAGTTTGATTCCTTACCTGTACAGCGTGGCGGTCGAGGCCAGTCGCACCGGTCTGCCACTCATGCGCTACCTGGCCCTCGAGGTTCCCGAGGACCCGCGTGCCTGGCAGGAAGAGCAGTCCTATTTTCTCGGTCCAAGCTTTCTCGTGGCGCCGGTGGTCGAGCCCGGAGCCACGACCCGCAC
>CBJLVJ010000745.1:0-2376 GCA_966426465.1 uncultured bacterium
GCCAGCGGCGCTCCCAAGCAGAAATGTAGCCGCGGCGCTCCGTCCCACGCGGAGGTCGCGCAGCGACCACGAGCTGCAGGCGTGCGCCGAACGAGGTGGCCTGTGTTGCGTGACCGCCGTTCCGAACTCACTCAGCGATGACCCTCGCCAGAACATCGAATGCGTGCTGGACCACTACGAGTACTTCGTCAAGCTGGTGGGCATCGACCATGTCGGCATCGGTACCGACACGCAGATTGGCGATCACGTTGGGTTCCATCGCGTTCTGCTCGGTCGCAATGCACCCGATCGTTTGCCAGCGGCGTACCTGGATGGGCTGGAATCGCCAGCCGATGGCTTCAACATCATTCGCGGACTGATCGCGCGAGGCTACGACGATACGTCGATCCGCAAGATCGCTGGCCAGAATGCGCTTGACTTTTTCCGCCGGACCTTCGGCTGAACAACACGCCGTGAACCGCGTACGCTGGCGGCATGCAGTACACGGTCTTCGGCGCAGGCGCCATTGGTGGCACGGTGGGCGCGCACATGGTGCGCGGTGGTGAGTCGCTCCTGTTCGTCGACCGTGACGCCGAGCACGTTCGTGCGATGCAACAGCGCGGCCTGACCATTCGGGGTTTCGCCGAAACGTTCACCGTGCCCGTGCAGGCGACCACGCCTGACAATTTGCCCGACCAGCTCCAGACCGTCCTCCTGGCCACCAAAGCGCCGGCGACCGAGGCAGCGGTGGAATCCTTCGCCCATCGCCTGGCGCCTGATGGCTGCGTCGTGTCGCTGCAGAACGGGCTCAACGAGCTGAGCATCGCGCGCCTGGTCGGAGAGCAGCGCACCATCGGCGCGTTTGTCAACTTCTCGGCTGACTACCTGGAGCCTGGCCTGATCCATTTCGGCGGCAGCGGCGCGTTCTACGTCGGCGAGCTCGATGGCTCCATCTCGCCACGTTTGCGCGACATCCGGCAGGCGCTCGCTCACTGGGGCAACGTCCAGGCGACGGACAACATCTGGGGCTTCTTGTGGGGCAAACAGGCCTACGGGGCGATGCTGTTTGCCACCGCTCTGACGAACGACTCTATGGGGGATGCCATCAACCAGCACCGCCGGGTGATGGTGGACCTGGCCCGCGAAGTACTGCGTGTGGCGGCGGCGCTGGGTGTTCGGCCGCTGGGATTCGATGGCTTCGAGCCTGACGCGATCGCCTCACAAGATCCTCTGGAAGTGGATGCCTCGCTCGACCGGCTGATCGCCGTGCGCCGCGCAGACGAGAAAACACATAGCGGCGTGTGGCGCGATCTGGCCGTGCGCAAGCGTCGGACAGAGGTCGATGCGCACTTTCGACCGATCGTCGACCACGCACACCACCTCGGACTTGCCGTGCCGCTGCTGGAACGTATGATCGAGATGATTCACGAGATCGAGGAGGGACGCCGCTCGTTCGACGGGGCTAACGTGGAAGCTCTGGCGGAATCGACGAACGCCGTCGGCCTCGCGCGTCCTTCGACAGGAACGCGCGAGGCCGAACGTGCGTGAGACCCCCGGAACTGATCGGTCAGTGGCTACCTCAGTGAGAAGATAGCGTCGTAGTCAACCTTGGCCGCGCTGGCCGCGGGATTCTTCGTCCCGCTGGCAACGATCTGAATGCTGTGGTTGACGCCAGGAGCCAGCCCGTTCAGCGCCCACACCACCTGGGAGGCCTGCTGTACCGGCGCATACAGATCGACAGTTGCAACCACCTGGCCGTCCACCTTGACCTGCGCCTGGCCACGGTCCGGACCCATGGTGGACACCCACGCCAGGCTCGTCGCCGGCGCGGCGTTGGCCGGCCCAGCGCTGGCACCGGCGGTGGTGGATTCATGTACCGAGCCACCGAATGCCGTGCTCAGGTTCACGCCGCTCCAGCTACCGTTGAAGCTGGAGCTGAAGCTGTTGTCGACGTCCGGCACGGTGAAGGCCGCGGCCTGGGCGAATGGGCCGGCGGTGCCTGCCGCATCGAACGCCTGGACCCTGAAGACGTAGCTCGTGCCGGCGGGTGCCTTGTTGATGGGGCTCGGCAGCAGATTCAGCGTCACACTGGTCGCCGTGGCGGTGGGCAGGCTCACGTTGGTGAATTGGCCACCGTTCACGCTCTGCTGCAACGCGTAGTGGTCGCAGTTGGAGATGCCTGAGCGGCCGAGCGGATCCGTGGAGCAGCCCCAGGAGATCGTGACGGGCACGCCGGTCGTGGCCGCCGTGATTGGCCCGGCCTGCGTCACGATGGACGACGTTCCCACCTGCGCCGTCGTCAGGCCGGCCAGGCTCGCACTGGGCCACGTGGCTACGGCTGGCGGCGCGACCGGCGTCACTGCGTTGGAGGCCAACGAAGGCGTACCCGTGCCAGCC
>CBJLVJ010000746.1:0-2371 GCA_966426465.1 uncultured bacterium
GTGTTGGTGAGCAAATACACCAGCGACGCCTGGAGCGAGAGCATGACTCCAAACGGCACCCGGCCGCCCACCACGAATGACATCGCGACCGCAATGAGCGGCAGCCCTAGCTGCAGGAGCAGCGCCGCGGCGTACCACCGCGGGCCCACCCGCCAGCGGAGGATGCGGCGCAGCAGGTCGCGCACGCCCGCGAACCATCCACGACTCCGGCAACGGCAAACGCGGCGATCGTCACGCCCCAGTAACCGAACCAGTCAGGGATATGAAACGTCAGCAACCCGTGTTGCTGTGCCACGCTGGTGCCCCACACCAGCCAGGTACGGGTGTACGCGAGTAGGTAAAACGCGACCACCTGGTGGCGCTGAACAGTCGCCGTGACCAACGTCGGAATCTGGAACATTCTGGCTGTTCTCCTTCGGTCGCGATGCCTGGCGCACCGCTGTGACCTCAGGATCGCTGAGCGCTGACGGTCCACGCGTCTATCGAGGGGTAGACGCCGAGATAGATTCCGACGCTCCCGGCGGGTTGTCGCGTGTACGGGCGATGCTGGCGAAGGCGTACACCGTTGCAAGCAGCACGAGGCCCGCGCCGCCGTAGAACGAGAGGAGAAACCCGAAGGACAGCGCCGGATCGCTGAAACGTCGACTGGCCAGGATGGGCAGCCCGACCTGGAGCACGCGGTTGAACACGAAGTCGGTGACGACGATGAGCAGCAACAACGTACGCACCACCGCGCGGCGTTGTTCTCGGATGATCGCGAGGTGCCGGCGGGCATGGCGAGCGCGCTCGGCGCATGCTCTGGGCCACCGTGCGCTGTAGGTGCCTCGAGCAGACGCTGGCGCGCACGCTGCGGATACACGCCTGCAGGCAATGAGGTCACGACTGGCACGCTCGCGACAGGGACCGCATGGCCACGCGCATGACCGCGAGGCTCGGCGCGAATCCGGCGGCAGCGCCGCGGTGGGACTGCTCGAGCGGCTGATCTTTCTCAGCGACGGCGTCTTCGCCATTGCCATGACGCTCCTGGTCGTTGAACTCGCCGTACCTCAAATCAGCACGCCGAGCGCTGGCGACGAGCTCGGACCGCAGTTGCTGGCGCTCTATCCCAAGTATTTGAGCTACGCCATCAGCTTCGTGGTGATCGCTTCATACTGGACGAGCCACCAGCGCATCTTCAGCTATATCGTCCGGGCCGACGGTCGCCTGGTCTGGCTGAACATCCTGCTGCTGCTGTGCATTGCGTTTCAGCCATTCCCGACGAGTGTGCTGGGCACCTACGGGACGACCGCCGCGGTGACCTTCTATGCCGCAACGCTTGCTATGACGGGCCTCGTCGTGCTCACGTTGTGGGTGTATGCCACTCGCCACCGGCGTCTTGTCAGCCCTGAGCTGGAGTCGCGGCTTGTCGAGCACCACACTGTGCGCGCTGCTTGCGTTCCACTTGTCTTTGCTATCTCCATCGGGATCGCGCAGACGAACCCGACCGCCGCAGAGTTTTCGTGGCTCGCTATCGCCGTGTTGATCGGAGTGCTGCGCTGGCGCTACCGCGACAGTGGCTGAACACGACGGGCAACACCCCACAACACTCCGATGCATACGAGCGTCTGGACCAGGATGATCGTCGGCAGAATGGCCCGGTTGGTCATCAGTGAGCCGGCAGAACCGTCGCCAAACATCATTGGCAGATTCGTCAGGTTCAACACGATCACCGCGATCAACAGCCCCAGCCTCCGCGGAAGTACCACCAGCACGCGATCGACAAGATCAGCTCTACCACGAAATCCAGCGCCGGGATAGCCGCCAGCTCCAATCCGAAACGGGGCCGGTCGATGCCTGGCGCGAGCTGAATGTCAGGCTCGTGCTGGATCAGCTCATACACGATGTATGAGGCCATCGCGAGCGCAACCGCCAGCGCCAGCCTTGGGTGGCCGAAGCCCCAGCGGATGATCGCGTAGGCCACTATTGCACTGCCCAACCCCGTCAGCAGCGAATGCGAGTAAGGCAAGTAATCCAGGTGGAGATAGCCATTCGGATCGACCGATTGATGCTCGACACCCAGATACGTCAGGACAACCCACAGGAACTCGATCGCCTGGGCCGCCAGCATGAGACCGAACAGGGGCGCCACTGGGAACGCGCGCTTGACCGCCAGGGCTGTCGAGACATGGGCCGGTGCATACATGGGGTCGCCTCCTCCGATCGTCAGTGGGCCAGTTGTACGGCGTGCTTCTGGCGCAGCAGGGCGGCCCCGGCAGGGCACGCCGCCCGATCAGCGCGCGCGTGAGGTGCAACCGGGCGCGCCAATCATGCCTCTGCCATTTCAACGACGTCGCGGATGGCCTCAACGACCAGCTCCGGGTGGCGCAGGTGG
>CBJLVJ010000747.1:0-2366 GCA_966426465.1 uncultured bacterium
CGACCGATTTTACCGCCCGCTCGTCCGGCGGCTGGCCCGCCACCTGGGTATAGATCTGGGTCGTGGCGATGCTGGCGTGACCGAGCAGCTGGCGGAGCTCCTCGAGGCCCAGGCCCTCGCCGATCTGGTGCGTGGCGAAGGAGTGCCGCAGCATATGGGGCGTCATCGCCGCCGGCAGGCCGGCGTCTCGCACCAGACCCTTCATGATCAACCAGAAGCCCTGGCGGGTAAGACGCTGGCCACGCTGATTGACCACCAGCGCGGTCTCGGCCTGGGTGTTGCGCGTGAGATATGGTCGGGCTCGATCCAGGTAGGTGCGGATGCTCTGCAGCGTGGCTGCGTCGAGCGGCAGGTGGCGCTCGCGGCTGCCCCGACCCACCACGCGCACGCGGTGACCGTCAAAGTCGAGGTCGTCGACGTTGACCATGACCAGCTCACCCACGCGCATGCCTGTCGCGCTCAGGAGACGCAGCATGGCGTGGTCGCGCAGACCCTCGGGCGTATCGCGGCTCTCCAGGAACGTCATGAGCGCGTTGACCTGGTCGTCCTGGACGGTGCGCGGCAGGGGTTTCTTGACCTCGGGCGAGCCGATGCCCTGGGTCGGGTCGCTGGGGACTTCGCCTTTGCGTCGCAGGTACTGGAAGAACGAGCGCAGCGCGGCCGTCTTGCGAGCGATAGACGCGCCGGAATAACCGCGGTCGCGCAGGTGCAGGAAATAGGCGGTGATCTGGTCGCGGTCGATCGTGCTGATGGCGAAATCGGTGCCGCCCTGACGTTCGGCTTCGCCGCGCAGGTACTCGGCGAACTGCTGCAGGTCGTTGCGATAGGCCGAGATGGTGTTCGGCGACAGGCTCCGCTCGCCCTGGAGGTAGGCCAGGAAGATGTCAATGCGCTCGTTCATGAGTCCTTGTTGGCTGGCGCGCGTGAAGCGCTTTAGCCGGGGCTGGCTGGTCTGGGGGGACGCCCTCCTGGCCGATTCGGTCCGCCGCCGCGCCGGGGCCGTCCGTTCGCGCCGCCGGGCCGTGGGCCGCGCTGCGGCGTCTCGTTCGGTCCACCCTGACGGGGGCCGCGCTGTGGCGTGTCGCGCGGTCCACCTGGACGTGGGCCGCGCTGTGGAGCGTCGCCTGGTCCGCCCGGGCGTGGGCCACGCTGCGGGGGTCCGCCGCCACCTGGGCGTGGGCCGTCGCCGGGCCGGCCGAGAGGCCGCGGGCCGGGCTGGACACCGTTGCCACCGAATTGAGCAGGCCGGGCCGGCGGGCTGGGAGGTCGCGGCCCGCGCGACGGCTGCGTGGCCGCCTGCCGGCTCTGCCGCTCGTCTTCACGAGCGCGCGCCCGATCCCAGCGCCAGATGGTCCAGTAATGCGGTCGGCGGTACTCCTCGCCTTCGAGGTAGAAGCCAGGGATGCTCCGAAAGATGTCGAGCCAGGTGGTTGCGTCGCGACGGATCTTGACCTGCGCCTCGGCAGGCCGAAACGAATTGAATGCCTGGTCGAGCAAGTAGCGTACGACGCCGGTCTGTGGCGCGTCGCCGGTCGTGCCGATGTCACGAATCGAGAGGTTGTCGTCGACGCGCATGTGGCATTCGACGAAGCCGGCCACCTGCCAGTCGTGCGCTGCGCGATCGAAGCGCTCCAGCACCAGGATGTCGCCGCGGCTGGCCGCGCCGGTATAGCTCTCGCGCCGACCCTGATGGTCAGGGTGGGCCAGCGTGGTACCGATGGCGTCGCGCAGGGCCCTGGCGTCGCCTGACTCGGCGGTGCGGACACGATACGCCAGACGGCCTTCTTCCACAGCGCTTTCCGAGGGACAGCGTAGTGGGCCTCAGGATGGAAGGACAAGCGCGAGACGGCCTGGTGGGGCAACGGCGCTCCGGCGTTTTTGGGATTGGGCTTAGGGTTGTACCCGCTTGCTGGCGTGCAGCCACTTCAGAAACATCAGCTGGCGCACCTGGTACGGGTCGAAGCCGTAGGCTTCGAGCGAGTAGCGCCATTTGTACAGCGTGAGCTGGTACAGCTCGCCGGCCGACAGATGGCTGCCCGTAGCAGGCAACGACCGGCTCAGCGTCCTGTCCTCGGGACTGGTGGAAGAATCAGGTTCTACGATCACGGGCTCAAGTACCTCCGTCGCGACTGGAAGTTGAGCGACGGTAGGCGTCGGCTCTGGTGATCTTGCTTGATCGGGTGTTACGTCCGCGTTGCGACGCGCGCTATTTACGCCACGATCAGGTCACAGGACAAGAGCTCGTTCGATTTTGTACGCAAGAGTTTTGCTGTAGTCGCGCGCGCCCGCTCGAAACGAGTTTTAATTCTGTCCGTTGTTGTCGAGCTTGGTGAGGGAGTAGCCGATGCCGGGGCGGGTGATGACGT
>CBJLVJ010000748.1:0-2361 GCA_966426465.1 uncultured bacterium
GTCGTGCTCAAGCCGCCCTCACGCACACCACGCCCACCGGGCGCCCGCGCCTGAATCGTGCACGTGGAGCGTCGGCGCGAGCGCACGGTCCTGTTCGACCTGGGCGGCGTCGTATGCGAGTTCCAGCACGAGAGGCGTCTCGCCGCACTCGCACGCGCCAGCGCATTGTCCGCCGATGAGGTGCATCAGCGCCTGTTCGCCTCCGGTTTCGACCTGGAGTGCGACCGTGGCCGCTACTCGCTCGAGCAGCAGTGCGCCGAGCTGAGCACTCGACTGAAGGTGACGTCTACCCCGCGCCAGCTTGCGGCGTTGTGGGCCGAGGCTTTCACGCCCGACGCCGACGTCGTGGCGCTGGTAAGCCGCGTCCGCTGCAGGGCCATCACCGCGACGCTGACCAACAACGGGCCGCTGGTTCACCTCAT
The DNA here is from genome assembly GCA_966426465.1 of uncultured bacterium. Classification (GTDB taxonomy): domain Bacteria; phylum Chloroflexota; class UBA6077; order UBA6077; family CF-72; genus CF-72. The sequence goes on from CBJLVJ010000748.1 coordinate 423, forward strand.
GCTGGGTGAGCTCTTCGCGGACGTTGCCGCGTATTTCGATCAGCTGTGTTTCTCGTATCAGGTGATGGCAACCAAGCCCGAGCCCCGCGCGTTTCTAGGGACGCTGGAGCGACTCGGCTTCACGCCCGAGCAGTGCGTGTTCGTCGACGACGCCGAGCAGAACGTTCTTAGCGCCCGCGCGGTCGGCATCGACGCGATCCGTTTCGAGTCTGCGCGCATGCTGGCCGCGGCACTTCAGGAGCGCCACCTTATCTAGCTTCGCCGCGCCGTCTCGTCTGATGGCACGCACTGTTGGCCACCCAGGTTCCACGCAAGCTCCGGCTCGCAGCAGCCTGGCCGATGCTCGCGCACGCGATCTCAGCGTGACCTGACGCCACGTCAGGGCCAGAACCTGGTCACACACTTTGGCTCCTACCTGCCCACTCAGACGCAACAAACCCGGGTGCGCATATGCGCCGAGCAGGTAGAGGAAGGCGGCGGCGAGCATTATCAGGTTCCAAGCAAGCAGGACAGCGAATGAGCCCAGCGACCGCGACTCGGCAAGGGATGAGGTGCAGGCACTCTCGTAGGATCTCTTGTTCGGGCATGCCGCCATTGGCCAGCATGCGGACGAACAGTCCGAAAGGGATGTAGATGTCGCCGATGATGGGCTTGCGGGTCTCGAGCGGCACGGCGGTCAATCGTAGCGGCAGCCGGCCCGCCCCGCGGTCAGGCTCCGCTCGCCTGTACCAACCTGCAACCGATGCGCGACCGCGCCCATGATAGGTCGGCGATCTGCGCAACCATCCCGCTGGCTCCCAGGCCTTGTGGCGGCAACAGATGGTCGCTCATTCGGAGGACGGCGCACGTCAAACCCCGCCCTCTCGTTCGCCCTGGCACCCGCGGACAGCCGCCGGCAACTCACGCAGCCCTCGTCCCGAGTTCCGGGACAACCAGACCGTGGACGGCCACACGGCTCTCGACTCGAGCGTCATCGGCCGGGATCAGGCAGACAATGTTGAAGTCGTGCTGGTCCGGCTTGTTCATGGCCGCTATGACGTCGAGCACACGATCCACATCGCGCCAACGAGCTCGCTGAACATCTCGGGTAGGTTGGTCCTCTGTCGCGGTGTGTACGCGGGTACGGTCGGGTGCGGGTGCGCGCCTGGGCGGGCGTGCACGCCAGGACCCAGAACCACCCGGCCAAGGGCAGTTACCGCCCCAAAGCCATCGTGCGCGGCACCCTGGTGCTGGTCGAAGTGGAGCGCCTGCCACGCCAGACCCGTATCCCAAACGCCTCTGGCTGTGGTGGCGCGGACCCGGCCAGCCGGATCTCGCCCTGCTCTGGCGGGCCTACGTCCGGCGGTTCGATCTGGAACACACCTATAGATTTTGTAAACAGACCCTCAACTGGACCACCCCACGCGTACGGACTCCGCAGCAGGCTGACCACTGGACCTGGGTAGTGGTGCTGGCCTACACCCAGCTCCGCCTGGCCCGGCGCACCATTCAGGATGTGCATCTGCCGTGGGAGGCTCCCCAGCGCCCCGACCGCCGTACGCTTACTCCAGCCCGTGTCCGCCAGGCGTTTTCACAACTCTTGGTGACCCTTGAGACGCCGGCAAACGTGCCAAAACCCTGTGGTCGCTCACCAGAGTGTCCGAAAGGCGCCCGCTCCGGCCCGCGCGCCGCTTCCCGGCCTTCAAAAAAGCCGCCTGAGCCCTGCATTCCGCCGATTCATCACAAACCAGCCACCCATCGGGTAGCAGGACAGCCGCACTTGGTTAAATCGCAAGCTAAGTGTTTTCCGCGTAGGCGCGGCGCAACCAGGATTCGACTTCGTCGTCAACGTCCTGCACGGATGAGAGGCCAATTCGAGCCGTCATTCTGTCGCTGCCCATACTCTTGGCCGCTTCGAGCCGACCGCCAAACGCGGGGTGGGCGAGTCGCAAACCGATAT
>CBJLVJ010000749.1:0-2353 GCA_966426465.1 uncultured bacterium
GGCTCGCTCGGCCAGCTCTGCCGCCAGTGAATCCAGTCTTGCGGTACGCCGGGCCACGGTCAGTAGCTCAACGCCTCGGGCTCAGGAACACGGCACGCACTAGCAAAATCCCGGCCACGCCGAGCGGCCCTGACGTGGTAGCCGCGGCGTCTCCGCCGGGGCGGGATCATTCGGTCGCGAGGCGCGACTTTATGTCTGCGTATGCGGCATCGATCAGAGCGCTCAGTGCTGCGACATTGAGGCCGTCGCCAGGCCTCACCTTCACGTGGCGCATTCGCCTACCGCTTCCTTCCAATAAGCCGGTGGGATCTTCCAGTTCTGCGCCAATGAAGAATCCAACGTTCACATGCGCTCTAAAGACGTTAACGTAGCCGAATGGCGCGTCTCCCACACAGGCAACGGGGCATCCGTCGTGCATCAGCTCTCGAACGTCCCCGCCACAGTCCCGCATGCGACGGAACCACGTGCGCGCAATAGCGCCGAGCTCAGGCGGTTGCTCGTTCAGCCAGACATCGATGGCCGGCTCCCGCCTGACCGCTCCTTCGAGCCAGAGCATTCCACTCATTACAGAATAGCTCCCTATGAGCGCGGCCGAAAACATGGAGAATGTCGTCAATCTGCGTGGCCGCGCTCATAGGGCAATCTGTCAGTCCCGGTGGCCGCGCTGCTAGGGATTCTGCATGAGGCCGGTGACGTTGCCGTCGGCGTCCTTCACCGACGCCACCAACTTTCCGCCGCCGACGTTGCGAGGCTCCTGCTGGACGGTCGCGCCCGCGGCCACGAGCTGCTCAATCGCCTTGTTGATGTCGTCGACAAGCCAGTACGGAAGTGGCGCGGTCATCCCCTGGCGGTGGCCATTGGGGTCAAGTCCGATGTCCTGGCCATCGATGTTCCAGCCGACGTAGTACGGCGTCTCGTAGGCCGGCGGGGTGCCCAGCAGCGCGGTGTATACCTTCTTGGCACTCTCGAGGTCGTTGACCGGATAGATGACCGTCTGTATGCCGGAAGCCATGAATCACATTCCTCCGTGGTGTGTTACCTCGACGCCGTCAGCAGCGTCAGTGGTATGACGAATCGAAAGGCAAGAAGGTATCAGTGGATCACAGCCAGTTCTTAGCCGAACGCTTCGAGGCCAATCGGGGTCACTTGCGGTCAGTCGCGTTCCGCATGCTCGGCACCATGAGCGACGCAGAGGACGCCGTGCAGGAGACGTGGCTGCGACTCAGCCGCGCCGACACCAGCGACGTGGAGAACTTGACAGGCTGGTTGACGACGGTGGTCGCGCGCGTGTCGCTCGACATGCTGCGCTCGCGCAGCTCACGCCGCGAAGAGCCGTTCGGCGACGTGCTCCCTGAGCCTCCGTCGACGCACGAGGAACGTGCTGATCCGGAGCACGAGGCGGTGCTGGCCGACTCCGTCGGACTGGCGCTGCTGGTGGTGCTCGACACGCTCGCGCCCGGCGAGCGACTGGCGTTCGTGCTGCACGACATGTTCGCGGTGCCATTCGACGAGATCGCCGCCATCCTTGGCCGCTCGCCGGCCGCCGCGAAACAGCTTGCCAGCCGCGCGCGCCGCCGCGTCCAGGGAGCGACGGTTGACGACGAGATCGAGACCGATGTGACGCGCCAGCGAGCGGTGGTAGATGCATTTCTGGCTGCCTCACGCGACGGCGACTTCGACGCGCTGGTGGCGCTACTCGATCCAGATGCTGTCCTGCGCGCCGACAGCACCGTGGTGCGGAGGCCTCGAAGCGGCCTCGTCGCGGAGGTGCGCGGTGCACGGGCTGTCGCAGACGCATTCGCGGGGCGCGCCCACGGCGCACGGACTGCGCTGATCGATGGCTTCGTCGGCGCCATCTGGGGCCAGGGCGCCAGGCCGCAAGCCGCCTTCGAGTTCCGCATTGCGCACGGCAAGATCGTCGGTATCGAGGTGGTGGGCGACCCCAAGCGGCTCGGCGAGCTGGAGGTCGAGGTGCTTTCCTGAGTTCCTGAGAAAGGCTTCCCGCTACTTCGAGGATCACCGCACAGGCGTCATCCGAGGTGCCCTCGCCATCAGGAGTCATCCTGTCGCGCGCTTGTTCGAGCCTTGTTCAGGGACGCGCATGGGTGGTCCGGGCCGCACGCATACCACGCCGTCTATGGTCGATCCATGCTACGTGTAACCCTTGTCGCCGCGTATCTCGTTGCAGGTGCGCTAGGTGCCACGACGGCACAAGCGCAGGTTGTCACTCCGGATTTCCCGGCTCAGCTCCAGCCAACTCTTCCCGCCAACGAGGACCTGCTGGCTCAAATCACGCAGGCGCTGCCTGCAAACGATGTCGATTCCATCAGCACTCAAGCGGATTCCGCGCTCA
>CBJLVJ010000750.1:0-2352 GCA_966426465.1 uncultured bacterium
TCAGGCGATGCGCTCGAGCTTGAGCACGGCGCTCTCGACCACCGAGCCCGAGATGGTGCGTCCTTCAACCAGCCGATAGGGCTCGCCAATGCTGGCGGGCTCCCAACCCTCGATGGTCGCGTCGCGCAGCGCCTTGGCAGCCAGGCGTCGGGCCAGCTGCAACCCTTCGGGGCTCCAGCGAATGCTTTGCGGCAGCAGGTTCACGATGACCTCGCGGCGCTCGATCTTGTAGCGGGACGCCGAGGACTTCGGCAGCTGGTCCAGCGGGATCATGTACTTGCAGCGGGGACAGATGCCCGCCCCAGCCGGCATTCGCTCGCGACACTCCGGGCACACCAGGCCTTCAGCAGCGCCAGCCCGCTCCAACTGCGCTACGGCCACCGGCCGGGCAGCCGCAACGTCTGCGGCCGGGGCTGGCTGAGGCCGTTGGAGGAACGCGTCGCGGAACGCCCGGGCGAGCTCGCCCGCCGACGCGAACCGCTCGGCCGGATCCTTGACCAGGCACCGGTCCAGCACCTGCCCGACCGCCGCCGGCAGATCGGGTCGGGCATCGAGAATGGACGGCGCCGGGTCCTGCAGGTGCTTGAGCAGTACGCCGATCGGTGTTTCAGCCACGAACGGCCGCTCGCCCACCAGCATTTCGTACAGCACCACGCCCAGCGCGTACACGTCAGAGCGATGATCGATCGGCTCGCCAGCGGCCTGTTCGGGGCTCATGTACTCGGGCGTGCCGATCACGCCGCCAGTGAGCGTCAGGTGGGCGCCCTCGAGCAGCCAGGCCAGACCGAAGTCGGCCAGGACGGCGCGGCCGTCGTCGGTCAGCAGGACGTTGCCTGGCTTGATGTCGCGGTGGATCACACCCCGAGCGTGCGCGTAATCGAGTCCGGCCGCGATCTGGTCGAGCAGGTTGGGCACGCGACTGTCGTCGAGGCCGGCGTCCATCAGGTCGGCCAGGGTGGGGCCTTCGATGTACTCGAGCACGAGAAAGGGCACACCCCGCTCGTCCTCGCCGAAGTCGTGCACCGTGATCACGTTCGGGTGGCGCAGGTTAGCGGCGGTGCGCGCTTCGCGGCGGAAGCGTTCCATGAACTCGGGCGAGGCGGCGAGGTTCTCGGACAGCACCTTGACCGCCACGGTACGGTCGAGGGTCTCCTGGCGGGCACGATACACCACGGCCATACCACCGTGGCCAATGGGCTGGAGCAACGTGTAGCTGGCGATTCGGCGCGGTTCCATGTGTGGGCCGGGCCATGATGCGCGATGGTTTGCGCGCGCTCAAGAGGCGAGTACCGACGACTTACGGGGCTGGTACTTATCACTATTGGTTGGGCGGTCCGGAGGCGACAAGCTACGCACAACTGATGAGCACCGATCGCCCCGTCTCGACCGTGATATATGCCGAGGATCTGGTCCGCCGGGTCCGCTCCAACGATCCGCTTGCATTCGAGGAGCTGTACCAGCGCTACTCGCCACGCGTGTTCGGCTACCTGTTCCAGCGCTTGAACGGCAACGTTGAAGAAGCCGAGGATCTGACGGCCGACGTGTTCGCCCGCGTCTACGAGAAGATCGACGGCTTCCAGCCGCAGGGCGCGCCACTGTCCGCGTGGGTGTTCCGCATCGCCCACAACCGCCTGATCGACGCCGTTCGCCGCCGGCCGCGGCAGCCCCAGGTGGCGCTGGACGATGCGCCTGAGATCACCGCCGGGCCCGTCTTTGGCGGCATCGACCAGCAGGTGGCGCTCGAGCAGATCAAGTCGGGTCTGGCCCGCCTGACACCCGAGCAGCGACAGGTGATCGTGCTGCGCTTTCTCGAAGGCAAGAGCCTGGCCGAGACGGCAGCCGTGGTCAATCGCAACGAGGACGCGGTCAAGAAGCTGCAGGCGCGCGGTCTCGCGTCCCTGCGGCGAGGGATCGAGTGCCTCAGCGGCTGCTGGCGCGTCGACCTGGAACACGCCAGCTAAAATTGGGTCAGCGGCGCGGCCGTCCGCCCGTGCAGACCCATGGCGCGCGTTCCGTTCGACCCCGCGACTGACTACTACCAGCTTCTGGGCGTACCGCCTGGCGCGTCCGCTGAAGACATTCAGGCGGCCTATCGCCGCCTGGCCAAGGCCTACCACCCGGACCTGAACGCGGGCTCGGCTGTCGCGGCCGCGCGCATGGCGCGCGTCAACATCGCCAAATCGGTTCTGCTCGACCGCGACACACGCGCGTCCTACGACCAGGTCCGCGCCGCCATCCGACAGCCCTACGCGCATGTCGTGGTCGTGCCGCATCGCGCGACCACAACCGTTCGCTAAGCGCCCCACCACACCACGCCTCGGCCACGCAATCGCGTGGTTTCGAACGGCGTCA
>CBJLVJ010000751.1:0-2347 GCA_966426465.1 uncultured bacterium
ACAGCCTGGGCTGGCACGGTCACCGCGATACCGATCGGCACAACCGTGCTGAGCGTGACGCGCAACCAGCCGGGGTAGACGTCCACCGGAAACCGCCCGGCATCGAGAAACGACCAGAAGATCGCCAGCAGATTGTCGACCCGCACGAACCAGAACGCCAGGGTGCTGAGCACCAGCACCAGGCAGTACACCAGCGTGAGGCCGCAGGCCAGGCTCAGCGCGAAGGCAATCACCTGCAATCCGCCCACGCTTGCGCCCACCTGGTCAACCCCGTAGCCCACCAGCAGCACGCCAAGCGCCATCTGCCCGAGCTGGGCAACCTGGATGTGCCGCGCGCTGACCATGAACTGGCTGTTGGCCGGTTTGATCAGGATGTAGTCAAGCGTGCCCAGGCGAACGTGCTCCATGAAGCGCTCGAAGCTAGCCTCGAACACCACCGACTGTGCCCCCTGGATGAGATAGTACACGCCGAGCAGGACGATCATCTGGCCGAGCGTCCAACCGTTGATGGCCGGCGTATGGCTGAACATCACCAGCACAGCCACCAGACTGGTCAGCACGATCACCAGCTCCTCGAACAGGTCGAGCGCGAGGTTGGCGCGGTACTCGATTGCCAGCTGAAGCTCCGTCTGGGCGAACAGCCTGAGCAGGCGCAGGTATCTCACGCGCCCACCGCGCTGAACTGCCGCAGACCGATCCGCCACACGAGCGTGAATGCCAGCCAGCTGAGCAGCAACCACACGCACTGGGCGGCCACTACCAGCATGGCCTGATTGAAGGACAGCCCGCCACGCAGGATCTCGGCCGGCGCCCACATCATGTAGGCAAACGGCAACGCGTAGCCGAGCAGCGCGAGCGGTCCCGGCAGGAGCGCCAGCGGCGCGATCTGGCCGGCAAATACGAACACCACGCGATCGTACAGATGCGTGATGCCGTGGACCCGAGTCGTCCAGAAAGCGAGGCTGGCCAGGACCCAGCCGAACACGAAGCGGAGCGCCGCGGCGAGTGTCACGCTGATCACGAACATGACCACATTCCAGGCCTCGGTGGCGAAATGTGCCTGGAAGGACCAGGCGATGACGACCAGCGCGGGCAGCAGCACTGGAATAGTGGTCAGCTTGTACACGATGTTTTCGGCCACCGCGTAATGCAGCGGGTGAAGTGGCCGCAGCAGCTTGGGCGCCAGTTTGCCCTGGCGGACCTCGAACTCGAAGTCGAACGCATTCCACGACATGGTGAGCTGCGTCACCAGCGTCAGGCACACGTAGTAGGCCGCGAAATCACCAATTGAGTAGTCGCCAATGGCGCCTCCCTGCGTCGCGGCCGCCGCCGACCACGCCGCCAGGAACACGACGGGGCGGACCACCGCGAAGAGCAGCCACAACAGCGCCTGGACCCGGTACTGCGAGGTCTGCTGAAAATTCGCCACCAGCAGCGCACGGTACACACGCCAGAGCGCCTTCACAGGACGGCCGCGGGTACTTCAGCCGAGCTGAACACGCGATCGATCACCTCCTCGATGGGCGGGTCTTCGAGCGTCAGATCGAGCACCTGCTCGCCCAGGTCGTGGATCAGACGGGCGGTGCGATCCGGTGCATCCTCACGCGGCACGCGCAGCGTGATACGCCGCTCTCCCACCTGGCGCTCGAGGATCTCACCGTAGCCGTCGAGCGGACCACTCGCGTCGGGGTCGCTGAGCGTGACGCGGATCAACTTGTAAGGTGCCATCCGCTCGGCGAGTCCAATCAGGGCCCCGTCGTACAGCAGTCGGCCGTGGTGAATCACGATCACGCGCTTGCACAACGCCACAACGTCGTCCATGTAGTGGCTGGTGAGCAGGATCGTGGCGCCCCTGCGCTGGTTGTACTCGGCGACGAAGCGTCGAATGCGCGCCTGCATCGTCACGTCGAGCCCGATCGTTGGCTCGTCCAGAAACAGCACGCGTGGGCGGTGGATGAGCGCCGCGGCGAACTCGACTTTCATGCGCTCGCCGAGGCTCAGGTTGCGCACGGGTTTGTGGAGCAGCGGCTCGAGCTCGAGCAGTGCCACCAGCTCGGCCAGGCTGCGCTGATAGTGATCCTGGGGCAGGCGAAAGATCTCCTGCAGCACGCGCAAAGAGTCCGCCGCGGGAATGTCCCACACCAGCTGCGACCGATTGCCCATGACCAGCGTCATCTGGTTCAGCAGGTCGGCTTCGCGCTTCCACGGCACGTGACCCAGCACCCGCACCTCGCCGCGCGTGGGGTACAGCAGTCCGCTGAGCATCTTCAGCGTCGTCGTCTTACCGGCTCCGTTGGGGCCAAGAAACCCGACGATTTCACCCTCGCCGATGTCGAACGAGACGTCC
>CBJLVJ010000752.1:0-2341 GCA_966426465.1 uncultured bacterium
GGAGAGGGAGAAGTGGAGGGTGGCGCCGGTGGCGAGGCGGGGCCAGTCTAGCCAGGGGACGGTGTAGGACGTGGAGTCGAGGGTCAGGTTGTGGACGTAGGGGGCGTTGTCGGCGGCGGCGGGGGCGATGATGTGGAGCACGCGGCCGTTAGCCAGATGCACCTGGGCATCGGCGAACAGCGGACTGCCGAGGGCGACGCCGCCCACGCCCGGGATAGCGGGATACAGACCCAGCGCCGACAGGACGTACCACGCTGAGATAGTGCCGCCATCATCGTTGCCCGGCAGACCACCTGGCGTGTCGCTGAACAACTCCAGCTGAATGCGTCGGACGAGCGCCTGCGTTTTCTGGGGCGCCCCAGCGAAGTCGTAGAGCCATGGCGCATGCAGACCTGGCTCGTTGCCGATCCAGGCGTGTGCCTGGTTCGGCCCGGCGTTCAACTCGGCAAAGAAGTCGTCGAGACGGACCACCGTCGCGGCCGGTCCACCCAGGTGCTCCACCAGACCAGCTGGATCGAACGGCACCATGAACGTATATTGGGCTGCATTGCCTTCGACGAAGCCACAGCACGCCTGGCTATGGTCGACGGCGGCAAACTGGCCGGCGCGATCGCGCGGCTCAACGTGGCCGGTGAGCGGATTGAAGGTATTGGTCCAGCTCGCTGCGCGGAGCAGGTAGGCATCGCGCATGGCCCACTGGCCGAGAGCGCCAGCCAGCTGGGCAATGGCGAAGTCGTCGGCGGCGTACTCCAGGCTGATCGACGGCTGATCGGGGATGTAGCCCAGCGCCAGCCACGGCTCGAGCCACTCGCGCACGGCGTGCCCGCCCGAGGTAGTGCCGGGTGTCGACGCCCCACGGTCGAGCGCTTCGAGCGCCGCGGCCGCGTCGAAGCCGCGCGCGCCGAACGCGTAGGCATTGGCCACGTAGATGGCGGGTGAGTCGCCAACCATGCCGGCTGAGTTGCGGTTGGCCTGCTCCCAGCGGGGCATGCCCCCGCCACCCTGCGCCGCGTCGTCCACCAGGGATTGAACGATGTCGCTGGCCTGGTCTGGCGCCAGCATCGAACGTAGCTGGATGAGCGAGCGGTACTGGTCCCAGCCCGGGATGTTGTGATAGTGCGCGCGTCCGGGCGCAACCCGGTGGACGCTATCGTCGAAACCCATGTATTCGCTATTCGCGTCGCTGAACAGGTTCGGATGCAAGAAGCTGTGATACAGCGCGGTGTAGAACACGCTCAGGTTGGTATCCGATCCGCCACTCACCTCGATGCTGCGCAAGGTTTCGTTCCACGCCTGGCGCGCTCCGCTCCGCACCTGCGCGAAGTCCCAGCCCTGGTCCTCCGCCTGGAGGTTGTCCAGCGCGTTGGCGACGCTGACGTACGAGATCGCCGGTTTCAGGCGGACCTGTGCATTGGCGGTGGTGTCAAACGACACGTACGCGCCGGTGTGCGCTGCGCGCGCGGTGGTCGTGTCGGCCTGGAGCCGGTCCTCCTGCCACGTGCCGAATGCAGCGAAGGACCGATCGAACGCGATGGCGAAGTACAGGGTGTAGTGGTCGGTTCCGCAACCGACCTGGCTTTCGACGAATCCGCTCACGCGCTGGTGCTCCGCATCGACGTCGACGTGGCTGTCGAAGGCGCCGTTGATGCTGCCACCTGCATCGATGAGCAGTGTGCCGCTGCCTGGTGGGAACGCGACTGCTGCCAATCCGGTGCGCGGGGTTACGCTCAGCTCAACCCGGACTCCGCTGTCGAGCGTTACCGCGTAATAGCCCGGTTCGGCGTGCTCGTTGGCGTGGGAGAAGGTCGACCGCGCCGACAGTCGCGCGTCGCCTGGCACCGGCATGATCGGTACGTCCTGGTAGACGGTGCAGCCGCGTCCGCTGAAGTGGGTAAGTGAGAAGCCTTTGATCGTCTGGTCGGGGAAGAAGTACCCGCCCGGCAGGCTGTGCTCGGCGGTGTCCGGGCGCCAGGCGAGCATGCCGCTCGGGTAGGCGACGCCGGGAAAGACGTCGCCGCCGTCGAACTCCGCGCCATAGTGGGCGCTCGGCGCGGGCGCGGTGCCGATGAGCGGGTCGACGTAGCTGGCCAGGTCCCGCGCTTGCTCGGCTCGCGCGGCGGGACCGCCGACCGCGGCGATGACCAGCAGAGCCACGGCCGCGACTCTTGCCCACATCAACCGCCATTATGACCCGCCCGGCGCCTGCTCCGGCCCGCTCAGGCTTCAGGCCCACGGCCATATCGTTGACGCCGCGCGGGCGGCACGTGTAGGGGGCGTGTGGGAGCGCGGTGCGAGGGGTGTAACGCTCGTGTAGGCAGCCGCGGATAGAGTGCGCGCGACA
>CBJLVJ010000753.1:0-2340 GCA_966426465.1 uncultured bacterium
CACTGTGATTGCGCCACCACTGTCATTTTCATTTCGCGTCACACGCAAGGCCTCATGTGTCCACCGATAACGCGGTGGCGGCCTTTCTGACCTTTCTGGCTGAAGAACAGGTCTCCGCCCGGACCGCTCGTCTGTACCTCGGTCACCTCCGCCGCTTCGCAGCATGGCGACGCGAGCACTACCGCGCCGACCCTGTCGACGCCACCAGCCATGATCTGCGCGAGTACCGCGCGCGACTCGCCGACCACCTGAAGCCAGCGTCGGTGAATGCTGCCCTGGCGGCACTGCAGCGCTTCTATGCGTGGGCTCGTGACACTGAGCGCATCAGGGTCAATCCGACTGCCAGGCTGAAGCCAATCGCGAGTCAGCCACTGGCTCCCCAAGGCTTTTCGTCAGTTGAGCGTCAGCCTGACGTGGGCAGAGATCACTCTTCAGCCGCGGTCGGGCACAGCCGAGATTCGTCGCGGCAAAGGCGCCAAGGCGCGCGTGGTCCCGCTGAATGCGTTCGCGCGGGAGGCCCTGTGCGCGATCCAACCCGGAGCTGCCGAGGGGGCGGTGTTCCGCCGCAAGCGCGGACCGTACACGGATCGCGGGATTCGCAATCTGCTCGCCGTACTCGGTCGTCGCGCTGGTGTGGCCCACGTCCACCCGCACCGCTTCCGCCATGACGTGGCACGGCGTCTGATCACGACGGTGGATCTGCCAACCGTGGCCGCGCTGCTGGGCCACAGTCGCCTGGACACCGTACGGATCTATACCCAGCCGGATGTCGCCGCACTCGAACGCGCTGCTCTGGCACTGGAGAAGCCCTGACATGACCCTACCGGCGACGACAAGCATTCGTGGCCAGTCGAAGTCGTGCTGGCCATCGAGGACATCGATCGAGCCGTGGCCTTCTATCGTGACAGTCTTGGGTTGGAGCCCATCTCGCCGCCTGTTGCCCGTCAAGTTCCTGCGCAGAGGTCCGCAGCGCTCGGGCCTCCCGAATCGCAGTCAATCTCGAGCATTCAGTTCGTCGCGTCTGGCGCATCTCCGACTGTCAACGTGTAGGGCTAGCCGGTTGCGTATTGGCCAATCGCACGCGTCGGAAACGTCCAACTAGACGTTGTCGCGGCGGCAGACGTCCCAGCAGCCAAGTACGCCGGCCAGCAACCCGCCCACGATGCCCACTGCGAGGGCGCTGGTCGGCGTACTGGATAAGGCAAGTGCCAGCGGCTCGGGCCGCGGGACGGCGATGAATGGCAAGGACCATGGAAAGATGCTGGCCCAGAAGGCCGACCGCGGGGAGATGCCCAGCACCAGTCCGGCGACCGTACCCGCGATGCCCAGCCCCAGCGCCAGCGGGAAGCTGCGCCAGCGGGTCGCCACCCACGTCTGGATCGCCAGCTGGCAGAGCGCCGCTCCCGAGAAGGTTTCCGCTGCCGAGAAGATTGGCCCCCATGGCACCGGCGGCGCCAGGCCGAGCACCGGGTGAACCGCATCTAGCACTTGGCCCTCCAGCCCCACGCCTATGGCCAACACCAGCGAGCTGACGGCCAGCAGCAGACTGGCTACGACGAGCTTGGCGGTGTAGAGGCTCCAGCGGGGCACCGGCAGCGCGAACAGGTGCTTCCAGGAGTTCTCGCGATGCTCAACCCCAGCGAGCAGCGCCGTCTCCAGCGCAACGAGAAGCGGCAGCGCCACCAGGCACCACAGGAAGAAGACGAAGTTGATCGTCAGGCTGTTCCAGGGGCCCGCCTGCGGGTTGCCCAGGGGCCCCGACGTGTCCCGCGCCAGGATGTTGGCGCCCGTCATCCCCAGCACGAGCAGCGGAACCAGCACCGATGCCCACAGCGCCAGCGTGCGGCGTAGCTTCAGGACCTCCACGCGAGTCGCACGCACCAGCGCGCTCACGCCGCGACCTCCTGTGCCGCCAGGCTGTTCTGGCCGGTCAAATCAAGGAACAGCTCTTCCAGCGACGGCTGCTCCAGTCGCGCCTGATAGACAGCAATGTCCGCGTGCACCAACTCGGCCACAACACGTGCCATGTCGTTCCGATCCGAGACATCCAGCGTGAGCTGGTCGGCCTCCGTCAGCAGCGCTTGCCAGCCCGCACTGCGCAGGGCCAGCAGTGCCGCGGACGGATGATCGACTGCCAGCACAGCCCGTTCGCGGCGGCGCTGCTGCAGGTCGCGCAGCGGCCCCTGAAACAGCAGACGGCCGCGGCCGATGATGCCCACGTGCGTGGCCACCTGCTCCACCTCACCAACCATGTGACTCGAGAGGAACACTGTGAGACCCTCCTCCTCTACCATGCGGCGGATCAGGCGAAACGGTTGGGGTTGCCGGGCATCTCCGTCA
>CBJLVJ010000754.1:0-2331 GCA_966426465.1 uncultured bacterium
TGGCGCTCGAAGCCCTCAAGGCCAGAGGCAAACACGTGCTGGCCGTCACCAACAACTCGTCGCTCGGTCAGCACGCGCTCGCCGAGCGCTTCCGGCGCTTCGGACTGCCACTCGAGGACCATGAGGTTTTCTCGGCCCTGGTGGCGACGGCACGGCTGGTCGCCCACGAAGCGCCCGGCGCGCGCGTGCACGTCTTCGGCAACCCTGGCCTGCGCTCCGAGGTCGAGCGCTGCGGGCTAACGGTGACCGATGGCATGGATGCCGATTACGTCGTCGTCGGCAACCACCGCGGCATCACTTACGACCGCCTCACCACGGCCATGCGCGCGCTCCTGCGCGGGGCGCGCTTCGTGACCGTCAACGTCGATCGAGCCTACGTCGGAGCCGACGGCGACCTGGTGCCGGGCTGTGGCGTCTTCGCCGCCGCTCTGGAACGGGCCGTTGGACGGCCGCCCGACGTGGTCGTTGGCAAGCCGTCCATTACCTTGTTGTGTGAAGCGGCGCAGAGTGTGGGTGAGCCGCCCGAGATGTGCCTGTACGCCGGCGATAACCCCGAAGCCGATGTGGCCGGCGCGCACGCCGCGGGCATGGACGCGCTGCTGGTGCTGACCGGTGTGGCGGCCTCAGCGGCCGAGAGCATCGACCCGCCCGAGCACGTCCTGTCCAGCGTGGCCGACCTCGCAAAGCTCGTCGCTGCAGGCTCAATCTGAGACGATGTCCGTCGATGATCGAGATCGCGCTCATGATCGAGGGCCAGGATGGCCTGAACTGGGACCGCTGGCGGAAGATCGCGCAGGTCGCCGAAGACGCCGGCTACGTTGGGCTGTACCGCTCCGACCACTTCACCAATCCCCAGGGCCCTTACAAGGACTCGCTCGAGTGCTGGACATCGCTGACCTGGCTGGCCAGCCACAGCTCGCGGGTGGAGTTCGGAGCGCTGGTCTCGCCCGTGTCCTTTCACCATCCATCCAACCTGGTGCGCAGGGCGGCCGCCGTGGACGACCTGTCTGGCGGACGACTGTGGCTCGGCCTTGGCGCTGGCTGGCAGGAGCGCGAGCACACCAACTACGGCTTCGTTCTGGGCAGCGTTGCCGAGCGCATGGCCCGTTTTCGGGAGGCGGTGCACATCATCGCCCACCTGCTGCGCTCTGACGAGCCGCTGACCTTCCGGGGCACGTACTACTCGCTGCACGAGGCCGTCCTGCTGCCGCGGCCCGCACGCCGCACACCGATCGTGATCGGCGGCTCGGGCAGGCGTGTGACGCTGCCACTGGCCGCGCGCTACGCGGACGAATGGAACATTGCCTTTCGCACGCCCGAGCAGTTCCGCGACCTGAGCGCCCACCTGGACCTGCTGCTGGACGGTGAGGGCCGGCCGCGCTCGGCCGTCCGTCGCACGCTGATGACGCGCCTGGACTACGCCAGGCACGAGCAGGTGCGCGAGCAGGTCGAGGCGTTCGCCGCCGCGGGGGTGCAGCGCCTGATGCTGCAGTGGCTGGACCTGGACGACGTCAAGGGCATGGCCGCCCTCGGTCGGGCGTTATGCTAGTATGAAGGTATGAAGCGCACCACGATCAGCCTGCCCGACGACCTGGCCGGCTTCGTCGAGCGCGAAGCCCGTCGCCGCGGCACGTCCGTGTCCGACATCGTTCGACTGGCCCTCACCAGCCATTTTGAGCTCGAACAGCCACGCGAGCTGCCCTTCGCCAACCTGTATCACAGTCGCCACTCGACCGATGCGGCCGACCTGGAGGACAGCCTTGCCAGACAATGGCCCGCCTCGCTCGAAGCGGACGCGTTCGGTGGCGATCGTTGACTCCGGTCCGCTGATCGCCGCCGCCGACGCGGACGATCGCGACCATGTGCGCTGCGTCGCCCAGCTCCAGCGCACTGACCTGCGGTTGGTCATTCCAGCCATGGTCATCGCCGAGGTTTCCTACTTTCTGAGTGTGCGCGCGGGATCATCGACGGAGGCGCGCTTTTTGCGTGCCATCAGCCGATTCGAGATCGAAGCTCCCCGAGCCGACGAATGGCTGCGCATCGCCGACCTTGTCGAGCAGTACGCCGACTTCCCCCTGGGCGCCACGGACGCTTCGGTCGTTGCTCTCGCGGAACGCCTGAACACCGATCTGGTTATTACCCTCGACCGGCGCCACTTCGGCGCGGTCCGCCCGCGCCACGTGCCCTCGTTGCGCTTGCTGCCGGAAGCCGCCTTTTAGTGGCTCCCGCGGAGGCCGCCGAGCCAGGCGCGCAGGCGGTAGCGAATGACCAGGCCCAGCATCCAGAAGCCAAGGCTTATGGCTTTGAGCGGGTCGCCGGTGACGCTCGAGA
>CBJLVJ010000755.1:0-2325 GCA_966426465.1 uncultured bacterium
GGCGATCACGGCATTGGCGTGGCGGAGCTTTTCGTCGGCTGGCCGCTGTGCCGCGCCGCGTAAGGCGGCCTGCTCGCGGGTGAGGCCGCGCGAGGCCTGCAGCCGTTGGAGTTGGAGGTTGGGGTCGCACACAACCACCCAGATCGTGTCGCAGCGGTCGGCGAGGCCGGATTCGAGCAGGCGGATGGCGTCCAGCACGACCAGGCGGGCGGTCGAGTCTTCGACGCGCTGGGTAATGGCGCGGCTGACGGCCGGGTCGAGGATGCGCTCCAGGTCGCGCAGCGCCTCCGCATTTGACATAACCATGTCACCGAGACGACGTCGGTCGATGGTCCCGTCGGGCTGCAGCAGGTGCGCGCCGAAACGCTCGGCGATGGCCGTCGTTTCGGGCGTGCCGGGCGCATACAGCGCGTGCACCAGGCGGTCCGCATCGACATACTCCGCCCCGTAACGCTCGGCGAGCACCTGGCCAACGGTGCTCTTGCCACAGGCGATGTTGCCGGTGAGTCCCAGCAAGAAAGGACGACGCGCCATCAGCCGCTCGCGAGCGTGCTCGGGCGGGCCGAATGACGGCTGGGCGCCGCACCCGCACTGTAGACTTGGACTGCCGCACCTCGCCCTGGCGTGTTGCTGAGGCGCGAGAGCTGACGGGTAACGCAACGCATGCATCTGAAACCTACCGCCGATAACACGATCGTGCTGAAGTCGCCTCGCGAGATTGCCATCATGCGCGAGGCGGGCCGCGTCGTGGCCAGGACGATTCGCGCGCTGGAGGAGCAGGCCGAGGCGGGCATGACCACGCGCGACCTGGACCAGATCGCGGCGCACATCTTCAAAGAGGTGGGCGCCGAATCGACCGCGCTCGGCTACTTCGGCTACCCGGGCCATATCTGCGTTTCGGTCAACGACGAGGTCGTGCACGGCATCCCGGGCCCGCGCAAGCTCAAGCGCGGCGACCTGGTGAAGGTTGACGTGGCCGCCAGGTACCGCGGCTACGTGGGTGACAGTACGCACTGTTTTGCTATCGGCGGCATCAATACCCTGCCGCCGCGCGTGCGCGAGCTGGTCCAGGTGACGCAGGAGGCGCTGTTCCACGGCATCGACCAGGCGCGCGCGGGCAACCGCCTCAGCGACATCGGCGCCGCCATCGAGGCGCACGTGCGCAAGCACGGCATGAGCGTGGTGCGCGACTTCGTGGGCCATGGCGTCGGTCGCAACATGCACGAGGCGCCGCAGGTGCAGCACCATGGCCCGGCCGGTCGCGGGCCGATCCTCAGGCCGGGCATGTGCCTGGCGATTGAGCCACAGGTGAACCTTGGCTCGCCCGAGGTGCGCATGCTCCAGGACGGCTGGACTGCCGTGACCGTGGACGGCAGCATGAGCGCCCACTTCGAGCACACGGTGGCCATCACATCCGACGGCCCCGAGATCCTGACCCTCGGCGAGGACAACCACACCCCGCTGGACTAGTTTCCCCGGAGGGGACCCCTTGGATTAGTTTCCCCGGAGGGGTCCCTTTCGGAAGTCCCGCGTCGGAGCACCCCGCTCGAGACGGACCGCTGTAGCCGCGAGGCCACCGAGACGGAGGCCTCCTCCCACGGGGCCACGGGGATGTAGCCCTCTTGCTGCGACGCCACGGAGACCTAGCGTGCTTGCCGCGAGGCCACAGGAGACAAAAGGGGTCTCGGCGCGAGGCCACGGAGATCTAGTGCGCTTGCTGCGACGCGACGGAGAGTGAGCGCTCTTGCCGCGGAGCCACGGAGACCAAGCGCTAGTGCAGCGAGCCACGGGACAGCAGGGACCGAGCGCCCGTTGCCCCGTTCCCTGCCGTGCGGCTGGCGCTCTTTTGAATGGAGTCTGACCGCCCCCAAGAGGGACCCCGTGGGGAAATGTCTAGAATCCCTGTATGTCAGTACAGGCTCCGACGACGATCGACGATGCGTTCCGAAAGCGATTTGCTCGATCCGCGGAGCTGTACGAACGCTCGCGCAAGGCGATTGCGGGCGGGATTACCCATGACAGCCGCAACTTCGCGCCGTTTCCGATCTACATCGAACGCGCCGACGGCAGTCGAAAGTGGGACGTCGACGGCAACGAGCTGATCGACCACTGGATGGGCCACGGCTCGCTGCTGCTGGGGCACAACCATCCGCAGGTGACGGCCGCCGTGGCGGAGCAGGTCCACAAAGGCACGCACTACGGCGCCTGCCACGAGCTGGAAGTAGCGTGGGCCGAGCAGATCGCTCGCATGGTGCCCAGCGCCGAGTGGGTGCGCTTCACGATGAGCGGCACCGAGGCGACGATGCTCGCCATGCGCGATGCGCG
>CBJLVJ010000756.1:0-2323 GCA_966426465.1 uncultured bacterium
GCAAGGCGTCCTGTACGACATACCACTTCTGCAATTCATAAGGCGGTACGCCCAATTCGAGTCCCGGATAGTCCCAAATGTTGATCGTCGCGCGCTCCGCAGGGTCAAACTTCAGGTGGCGACCACCGAGCGCGGCGACAAGCGGAGGATCCTCGAGCTCGCGGAGCGACTCGTGGTGAGCGAAGCGACGGTGAAGACCCACGTCGCGCGTGTGCTCGACAAGCTGAACCTGCGGGACCGTGTCCAGGCGGTCATCCTGGCCTACGAGAGCGGCCTGATCCGTCGCGGCGAATCTGACCCGCCCGCCGCCTGAGCAAGTCGGCCAGAACACTCAGCGATCTGGGTCGGCGCCCTCACCTCGCAACCACGGCAGGTAGTACTCAGTCAGCGAGCTGTCCCAATCGCGCCGCGCCTGCAGATTCTGAAGCAGCTCATCCTGACCGCGGCTCCAGTGTTCGACCAGCGCAGCGTCGGCCGAGACCTCATCGGAAGACAGCTCGAAGGCGTCCGCAATGCGCGCGACTTCGATCGCGCTCAGCGTGCGACGGTCGCCTCGGGCATCGCCTTGCACCACGAGATTGTCGGGCAGTCGAAGCGCTCGGTCATGTGTCGCTCGACACATCGAGTGAGACGTCCTGCTCGACGCACACTGTGACGGACACGCCGCAATCCGGATCGGCAGGGCGGGGGTAACAGTACCCAGTGTGATGAAAAGCCAGGTGTACAGTGAGCCGGTGCAGGCTGCCCGACTCGACACGATGCGTTCGGATGAGGATCTCATGCGCGATCTGGCAGCAGGTCAGCAGGAGGCGCTCGGGCCGCTCTACAGCCGTTATGCCAGCGTGATTTTTCACCTCGGCAGTCAGAGCCTGGATCGTGCTAGCGCCGAAGAGCTCGTCCAGGAAGTCTTCCTTGCCATATGGCGAACCGCCGGCACGTTCGACGCGCGGCAGGGCGCCTTCCGGCCGTGGCTCATGCGGCTGACTCACTGGAAGATCCTGAACGAGCTCCGCCGGCGACGCCGAAGGCCGGCCGAAAGCCCGGGCTCGGATGACGACGAGGACGGCCTGGAGCATGTGCCGGACGCTCAGCCAGGACCCGAGGAGCGGACATGGCAGCGCGAGCACGAGCGCATCGTTCGCACGGCGCTCAATGGGTTACCGCCGAAGCAGCGGCAGGCCGTTGCCCTGGCCTTCCTCGAGGAGCTGACACACGAGGAGGTTGCCCGGACACTGGATCTTCCGCTTGGCACGGCCAAGACGCGCATCCGCTCCGGGCTTCATAGCTTGCGGTTGCGCCTGGCACCGATGGCGGCGTCGCTGCTTGGCCTCGGCCTGGCCGTTGTTGGTGCGCGCTACCTGCAGAGCCAGCAGGCCTACGAGCGTGACGAGCGCGCGATACGCCTGGTCACCACCAGCGAGCTCGTGCCGCTCCGCCTTGTGCCAGCTTCGGCCGACGTGCCGGCGGGCGCGCACGCCAACTACCGCGGCCGGGCTGGCAGCACGGTGGCCGTACTGAGCACGGAGGCCCTGCCGGGCCTGCCGGCGGGTGGCACTTACGAAGCCTGGGTCCGCCACGACGATCGGTGGACCTCACTGGGTACGTTCGAGCCCCGAGCCGATGGCACCGCACTGGTGATCGCCGAGAGCGCCGAGCTGGCAAACCCGCCACAGGCGCTCGAGATCACCGTCGAGTCGGCTGGCGGCAGCCAGGCCCCGAGCGGTCCAGTCGTGCTCGCCTGGCCGAGCCCTTAACCGCCAGGCGTCCGGTGGTGGCAGATGAAACGCCATCGTGACGAGCCGCTCGCAGACCGAGCTCCTGCCCGCGATTAGCCTGATTGCGCGAAGCAGATCTGTCTGCGAGAAGGGACCGAGGCAATGCCGTACCAGGCCGAGATCAGCCGCTTGAATCCAACGTGTTTTCTGTTCCTCCTCGACCAGTCAGGCTCGATGTCCGATCCATTCGCCGGCAGTGCAGGGCGGAGCAAAGCGGACGAGCTGGCGACCATCATCAACCGGTTGCTTGCCTCGCTCGTCATCCGCTGCTCCAAGGACGAAGGGGTGCGCGACTATTTCGACGTTGGTGTCTTCGGCTATGGTGGCGCGCAGGTCAAGCCTGGCCTGCGCAGCCTCGCCGGCAATGGTGCGATCGTGCCGATCAGCCACCTGGCCGATGAGCCACTGCGCGTCGAAGACCGCCTGCAGAAAGTTTCAGACGGCGCTGGCGGCCTGGTCGAACAGTCGGTCAAGTTTCCCGTGTGGGTCGAGCCCGAGGCCGACGGCGGCACACCCATGACCGACGCGCTGCGCCATGCGTACAGCAC
>CBJLVJ010000757.1:0-2321 GCA_966426465.1 uncultured bacterium
CCTGGGCAACCTGGACGACTTCGCGAGCCAGCGCAGCAAGATCGGTCGGCGAGCACTCGAGCTCCATCTTGCCGGCTTCGATGCGCGACGTGTCCAGCAGCCGATTGACGAGTATCTGCAGCCGCTTCGAGTGAGCCTGGATGTCCGAGAAGGCCGCCTCCAGGTCGACCTCCTGACCGCGACGGACGCGCGACAACCAGAGCTGGCTGCTCATGGCCAGCGCCGACACCGGCGAGCGGAGCTCGTGCGAGGCCGTCGCGAGAAACTCGTCTTTCAAGCGAGACAGGTGCTCCTCGTCGGCCTGGACCTGGCGCAGTCGACCGCGCATCTCGTCGAGCGTTTTCGCCAGGACGCGCACCTCGCCATGGCCCAGCGTCGGCACCGGCGTGTCCAGATCGCCACCGGCGATACGCAAGCTGGTGGTGGTGAGTGCGCGGAGCGGGCGCACGACGTTGCGGCGCGTGGTCCACATCAGGAACAACGCAACCATCAGCCCCGCCAGGCCCAGCAGCAGCGTTTCCCCGCGCCATCTGTCGGCCATGGCGGTAAAGACGGCCTCATTGCCGCCAAGGCCGAGGCCCCATGGCACGCTGTTGAGCGGCACGAACGCCATGACATGGCGCTGGCCCGCATCGGCCGGGTCCTCCGCGCCTATCGGGTCGGTCAGACCGACGGTGCTGCTGTGCTGAGCAAGCAGCGGGGCGTAGAAGCTGGGATGCTCGGCGGGGCCGAGAGCATGGCCGGGCTCGTTCGAGCCGATCAGCCGCATGTTCTGGTCGACGAGCTCGGCGTGACCGCTCGAGCCTAGCTCTTGCGCGCTGGTCTGCAGCAAGGTCGAGAACGCATCTGTGGCATCGATGCGCGCGATGAGTACGCCGCCAGGAACATCGCGTGGGCCGCGCACTGGCACGGCGAACACCACCCGCGGTTCTGGCCCACGCGGTCCACGCGGACCGGGCAGGACGCCCGAGGCGTAGCGCTGGCCGCTGTCGAGCGGTACCCGCACGAAGTCCTCGCCGGACAGGTCGCCACCGGGCAGGTCGGTATCACCGGGCAGTGACCACATCACCTTGCCGCGATCGTTTACCAGCGTCAGGTTGGTGATGAGCAGCTCGCTGGGGCGAAGGAGGTCGGCCGGCGCAGGCACACCGGGCTCGCTCGCGGAGAGCCCGTCCGCGATCCACTCGAGCTCCTGGAACTGCTTGTCGAACTGCCGATCCAGCAGCTGGGCGCTCAATCGCGCGACGCTCAGACGTTCGGCGTACATGCCGCGAGCGTTGTCCTGGGCGAGCTGGCTGCCGAGCAGCCCGAACAGTCCGAACAGGACCAGCAACGCGACCAGCACGAGCACGCCCATGCGCCACTGAAGCGAAAGACTGCTCAGACGCGGGCGCGGGTGATGGGACAGAGGAAGCTGCATCATGGGCGCGGGAGCAGCCGCGGCGGTATAGCCGAAAAGCAGGCCGACAGCCAGAATAGTGAGCCATTGTGACAAACCCGGCACAGCCGCGGGCGCTCACGTTGCATCAAGGTGACAGCGTGTTCCGCCAGAGCGCGGCGGCGGCACGGGGCTTGCGCCGTGGTCTGGGCTATGGATCAGACGTACGACAAGTCGCCGGACGGCGAGCTCACGCCGGCCGAAAGCGTAGAAATCTGGGGGCGAGACGTCAGCCGCGAGGAGTTCCTGGAGGGTCACTACGGCGCCTCGACCGAACGTGAGGCGGACGAGGCGCGCGCGGGCGGCAGCATGGTCACGCCGATGCAGGTCGAGGACGAGCGCGTCGGGGGCGAGATGGCCGACGACAGCGAGCAGCCAGCGTCAGAGACCGCCAGCTATGACGCGGAGCGCGATCCGCTCAGCCACGGCATCTCGCGCACGGCCACGCACATCGCCGGCACCGACGTGGGCCGCACCCCCAGCGACCCCAGCGGCGCGTACGAGACGGGCGACGACGTCTCCACAGCGTAGCTCCTCAGAGAGCGATCGGGCTCAGCTTCAGCTCCAGCGCCTCGAAGCGTGGCGGGACCTGGATCTGCTCGGCGCTCAGCAGGCCGAACTCGGGCGTAGGCCCCAGCACCATCTGCCGGCGCCACAGGCTGCCGGCCAGGGGATCCACCGCGGCGTAGAACTCGCCGTACGGCACACCTTTCGGCTTGGCTAGCCAGGTCGATCGGCGAGCAGCCGCGACATCGGCCTGCTCGCCGCGCAGGGCCAGCAGGCTGCCCACGCCAGCCGCTGCCGCGCGCGCCAGGCGGTCGTGCGGCTCCTGGCAAGCGCCCGAGACCGCGGCGACATTCAGCGGATCGAGCGCTGCCGAGCC
>CBJLVJ010000758.1:0-2320 GCA_966426465.1 uncultured bacterium
CGTCGGCCAGCCTGGCGTCGTACTGCGCGGTCGCGGGTATCCGCTCTGTCGTCCTGTTGCCGCGGGGTGGTGTGTCCACGGCGCAGCTGGTGCAGCCGCTGGCCAACGGCTCACTGGTGCTTGCGCTGGACCCCGACTTCGACGGCTGCATGGCCATCGTGCAACAACTGGCGCACGAGCCCGGCATCTACCTGGCAAATTCGATGAACTCGCTGCGACTCGAGGGGCAGAAGACGATCGCCGTCGAGATCGTGCAGCAGTTCGACTGGGAAGTCCCCGAGTGGGTGGTCATCCCCGGCGGCAACCTGGGCAATGTCAGCGCACTCGGCTCCGGCTTTCTGATGCTGTACGAGCTGGGCCTGATCCGCACGCTGCCGCGCATCGCGGTGGCCCAGGCCGAGCGGGCCAATCCGCTGTACCAGGCCTACATGCGTGGCTTTGACCAGCTCGAGCCGGTGTACGCCAGGCCGACGCTGGCCACGGCCATCAAGATTGGCAACCCGGTCAGCTACGAGCGCGCGGTGCGGACGCTGCAGCGCTTCGACGGAGTGGTCGAGCAGGCCACCGAAGATGAGCTGGCCGACGCCGCCGCGCGCGCCGACCTGAGCGGCATGTTCACCGATCCGCACACCGGCGTAGCGCTCGCCGTGCTCGAGAAGCTGGCTCGACAGGGCACCATCCAGCCGGACCAGCGGACGGTGGTCATCTCCACGGCCAACGGTTTGAAGTTCGCCGATTTCAAGGTCCAGTACCACGACAGCACGCTCGGCTCGCTGGGCATCGCCTCACGCCACGCCAACCGCCCCCTCGAGCTCCCGCCCGACTTCGACGCCGTCCGGCGCGCCGTCTTTAGCTAGACGCCGTCCCCACGGCTAGGTGGCGGGGGCGGCGAAGGGCCAGGTCACGGCGTTCGGCGGCAGCGCGTCTTTGAAGTGGTGTTCGACTCCCAGCACGTGGGCGCAGATGCCTTCGCCGCGATGGGCGAACCCGTCACAGTCGCACTCGAGGCGACCGTTGTTCAGCACCACCATGTGATCGCCATTTGCGCCGTGCACGCTGACCTGCAGCGGCTCCTGCCCTGTGCGTTCGAACCGTTCAGGCTCGGTCTGGTAGCGATGCGCCTTGGCGATCAGGCTGTGCAGATGCGATTGCAGCATGGCCCGAGTATGCCTCCGGACAAGAACTTCATCCCAATGCCCAAGTCTACTCGGCGTCCGCGGGCACGCCCTCTGCTAGTTCTTCTGTAACGTGGCCATGAAGGCGTCGAGCAGCGCTGGACCTGAGCGCTTTATTCTCGCGCTTGCCTTGCTCGTGCCGCTGGTACTGGGCGGGCTGGCGCTGGCGCAGCTCCCCGGCGCCAGTCTGGGTTCGCCGACGAGTCTGCTGCTGGGTGGCGACGGCCCCAACGTCGTGAGGCAACGCCCGGCGCCGTCGAACGCCGGCCCGCCGCCGACGCTGGTCCCGCCGACGGCAACGGTGCGGCCAACGGCCACGACTGGGCCGACCGCCACGGTGGCACCTACCGCCGAGCCCACCATCGAGCCCACCGCGGCGCCCAGACAAAGCCGCACCTACGTGGTCCATAGAGGCGACCAGCTGAAAGATATCGCCGCCCAGTACCAGGTCAATATCTGGAAGATCATCAACAACAACGACATTCCCAATCCCGATAGCCTGCGCGTGGGCCAGGTGCTGACCATCCCCGACGACTGACCGTTGTTCCCCTCAGGGGTGGTGGGCGGCAGAGTTCCCGTAGCGCTCCCGAACGGCGCTGCAGCGGCCTCCGGCAAGGTGCAGCCGAGATGTCCAGTGACCCTGTCGTGAAGGCGCGCAAGCGTACGCCGCGCAGCCTCAGGGGGCCCGACCGCGAAACTGCGGCCGAACATTGATATACTGTGCGACCTCTCGTCACCACGTAGAGAACGCTGGGGGTGCCTTCGGGCTGAGAACGGGGCGGACTGAGTCCTCGTACCCCAGGAACCTGATCTGGGTCATACCAGCGGAGGGAAGCGTTCTTGTCAACGCTCTGGCCGAACTTCCAACTCCATCTCGTTACCGAACCACGCCGCGGACCTGAGGAGCTGGTTCGCGGCGTTGCCTTCGCGCTGGACGGCGGTGTCGACCTGGTGCAGCTGCGCGACAAGTCCGCCTCGGCAGCAACGCTGTTCGCCCAGGCCCAGCAGCTGCTGCCGGTGGTGCACCAGCACGGCGCCCGCCTGGCCATCAACGACCGCCTGGACGTGGCCCTCGCGGTCGGCGCCGAAGCGGTCCACCTGGCTGGCCAGAGTATGCCGGTCGACGCCGCGGTCAGCCTGGCGGG
>CBJLVJ010000759.1:0-2310 GCA_966426465.1 uncultured bacterium
TCGACGAATTTGCGCATGTGGAAGGCGTCGATGTCCCACGCGTCCCATTCGATCGGCCGGTCTTCGAAGACCACCAGCCGATTGCCGAGCTGGCCTTCGGGCAGGACGTTGCGCTGGCGTGCCCTGTCCCAGATGCGACTGATGCGGCCGCGGTCGTCGAGGCGAACGTGCCAGAACGGCGTTTCGATCTCCGTCGGCGTGGCGCGCATGCTGTTTGGTCCGGGTGTGGGGGCCTGGTTTTCCAGCCGGTACGCGCGGTAGCCGTTGCTTGCCACGCCGTCGCACCACACCAGCACCCGCCCATCGCACGTCTGCTGAGCGGGCAGGGGCGTCCCTGCCTCGTCGACCGGGCGGCACTCGCCCGGAACCTCAAGGTAGTCGGCCGAGGCATACGGGCCGGGGTTGAACACCACAAGCGCCTCGTTCGGCAGATCGATCGCGGCGGCAATCGCCGAGGTTGAGTCCTCGAGCACACGCTGGCCGATGGCCGCCAGGCGCTGATAGTCCTGCTCGGCGTCCACGTACACCCGCCCGATCGCCGAGCCCGGCAGGACGTCGTGAAACTGATTGGTCAGGATCAGCTGCCAGCCCGTCTCGAGGTCGTGGCGCGGGTAGTCCGTTCCGAGCAGGGCGCGTGCCGTGGCGGCATACAGCTCGGCCGCGTGGTAGAGCCGCTGCGCCAGCGCATTGCGCAGCTTCTGGCGCGCCTGGCTGGTGTACGTCCCGCGGTGATATTCGAGGTACAGCTCGTTGTCCCAGACCGGCACGTCGCGGCGCTCGGCCAGCGAACGGTCGAGCCGCTCGAAGAACTCGCCCGCGGTACCGGACGTTGCGCGCGGAAAGCCGGGCAGGTCCTGCAGACGACGAACTGCCTCGAGCATGTCGATGGTCGGACCGCCACCCCCGTCTCCCCAGCCGTATGCCACCAGCACCTCGTCCTGGAGTGTGCGGTCCTGGAAGCGGCTCCACGTGCCGCGCGCGGTGCTCGGCATTGGATTGCCGTTATACGTGGTGTGTTCGCGGCCCTCGCCCGGCATGCACAGAAAGTGGGCCAGCACGTCGCGCCCGTCTGGACCGCGCCAGCGGAACGTGTCGTGGGGGATGCGGTTCGTCTGGCTCCAGCTCAGCTTGTGGGTGACGAAGTACGGCAGGCCGGCCGCGGCCATGAGCGTGGGCAGCGCCCACGTGAAGCCGAACGAGTCTGGCAGCCACACCACTTTGGTCTCGACGCCGAACTCACGCTCAAAGAAGCGTGTCCCGACCAGCAGCTGGCGCGCCAGCGACTCGCCGTCCGGCAGGTTGCAATCGGCTTCCACCCACATGCCACCGAGCGGCTCCCAGCGGCCCTCCTGGACGCGCCGGCGAATGCCCTCGTACGTGGTCGGGAAGTCCTCTTTGACCATCGCGTACTGCAGCGGCGTCGACGCCAGGAAGCGGTACTCGGGGTAGCGCTCCATGAGCCGCAGCACGGTGGTCCAGGTGCGGCCCGCCTTCTCGCGCGTCTGGGCGATGGGCCACAACCAGGCGCAATCGATGTGCGCGTGCCCGACACACACCAGCCTGGGCTCGTACGTCTCGGCGTGTAGCTGTCGCAGGCGGTCGGTGACCAGCGCGTGCGCGTCGGCCAGGCTGCGTCGGAACTGCTGGCTGGCCGGGCAGCTCCAGTCGATGGCCAGCAGGGCGTCCCCGGCCAGCCGTTCGAGCGCTGGCCGCGCAGCATCGTCTGGATTGAGCGTGTTGAGCGCGTCGCGCAGCACGCGCAGGTCCTGGTACAGACCCATGGCTGCCGGGTCGACGCGCACCAGGCGGAAGATCGGCGCGGGCTGCCAGTCGAAATCGGCCGTGCCCGTCCAGACCTTGGCCGCGAAGCGGTAGTCCGGCCCGGGCGGCAGGTACGTCAGGCGATGGTATCGATCCAGCCCGTGGTAGGGTGTGCCGTCGAGATAGAGCAGGCCCTGCATGCGCTGCCTGGGCAAGCGCCGCGGTCCCAGGCTCTGCTCGACGGGCAACGTCCCGAAGCGCTGGGCGACCAGCGCCGTCTCGTCGATGGGCCAGTTGCTCGGGCGGCTGAGTCGAAAGCGCAGCCAGCGAATCGCGTCGGTCGGCTCGCGCCAGTCGCTGCCGAGCAGCGGCGCGGCCGAATCGTCGAAGTCGGGGCGGCTAGCGGCCGGCTCGTCACGCTGGATGACGCGCACCTCGGCCGGCGGCCCCTGCTCATGCTCCAGATACTCAGCGAGCTCCGCGCCGCGGCTCAGCAGCTGCTCGACCAGTAGCTCCATGGGATGACAGGGTTTGTATCAGTATTGGCGA
>CBJLVJ010000760.1:0-2310 GCA_966426465.1 uncultured bacterium
CGCTGTCGCGAGACCCCTGGCGCACGCGCCGGCCCACACGACCTGGGCGCAACGACCTGGGCGCAACGACCTGGCGCAACGACGTGGCGCACGACCTGGGCGCAACGAGCTGGTAGAACGTGTCCGCGGAACACGCAGTGTGCACCAGGTGTCAGCGTTGCCAGCCTCACAATTTCGCGGAGCGGGAGGCAGAGAGTAGGGTGATACAGGCGGTCCGTAGGCGGGGTCCAGGGCGCGGAGCCCTGGGGAGCAATCCGCAGACTTGCGACTTCCAAAAAACTCCGGCCTCTATAGATCCTATATATGACGAGCTATTTATTGAAGCGCGCGTTGAGCCTGCCATTAACCCTGCTGGGGGTGTCGGTGGTGACGTTCCTGTTTCTCCGGTTGATTCCGGGTGACGCCATCACGGCGCGGCTGGGGACCTCCACGGCGCTCAGCCCGGAGCAGCTGGCGCGCATGCGGGCCTACTTCGGTCTCGACCAGCCGCTGTATCTGCAGTACCTGTCCTGGGTCGGCTCGCTGCTGCGCGGCGACGCGGGCTTCTCGATTCGCAGCGGCCAGCCGGTGACCAGCGAGATCGCCACTCGCTTGCCGGTGACCATCGAGCTGGCACTCGCGGCGGCGGTGGTCGCGCTGCTGCTCGGCATTCCCCTGGGCTTGCTTTCAGCGCTGCGCCCGAACACGCCGCTGGACCTGCTTGGTCGCGCTTTCGGTCTGATTGGCCTGGCGCTACCCAACTTCTGGTTGGGCACGCTAACTATTCTGCTGTTCGCGCGCTATCTGCACTGGATGCCAAACACCGGCGGGTACGTCGACCTGCTGGTCGACCCTGCCGCCAACCTGCGCTTTCTCATCTTCCCCGCGCTGACGCTCGGCGTGGCTATGGTGGCGGTGGTGATGCGCACCACCCGTTCGGCGATGCTGGACGTTCTTGGCGCCGATTACATCCGCACCGCCCACGCCAAAGGCCTCGCCGCGCCACGAGTGGTCGAACGCCACGCGCTCAAGAACGGCCTGATCGTGGTGGTGACCATTCTCGGCATACAGGTCGGTTACCTGCTGGGCGGCGCGGTGGTGGTGGAAGAAGTGTTCTCGCTGCCGGGCATCGGGCGCATGCTGTTGAACGCGATCAATCAGCGCGACTACGCGCTGGTCCAGGGCGGCGTGCTGGTCATCGCAACATTGTTCGTGGCGGCCAACACGCTGGTGGACATCCTGTATGGCTTCCTCGACCCGCGCATTCGCTTCGCCTAGCCCGGCGCGAGGACCCCGAGGGCTGCCCGGGCGGGTGATGTCCAACCAGGCCGCAGCCATCGGCCTGGCCATCGTGGCTATCTACGTCGTGCTGGGACTCACAGCTGAGTGGCTGCCGCTTCGCAACCCGCTGCAGATCGTCGGCGCCAACCGCATGGCCGGCCCGAGCGTATCGATGCCGCTGGGCGCCGATACGTTCGGACGCGACCTTCTCAGCCGGATCGTGTTCGGGGCACGCCTGTCACTCCAGGTGGCGGTCGTCTCGGTCGCGCTGGCGATGGTGGCCGGCTCGGCGCTCGGGCTTGTCGCTGGTTACGCCGGCGGCTGGATCGACCAGGTGATCATGCGCGCGATGGACGTGCTGTTCGCGTTTCCGGCCGTGCTGCTCGCGCTGGGAGTGGTCGCCGCGCTGGGCCCCAATCCCAACAACGTGGTCATCGCGATTGCCATCGTGTACACGCCGATTTTTGCTCGCGTGGTGCGCGGGCCGGTCCTGGCCATCAAGGAGCGGGAGTTCGTGGAGGCGGCCCGGGCGCTTGGCGCGCGCGCCTCACGGATCATCGCGCTGCACGTGCTGCCCAATCTGCTGTCGGTGCTCATCGTGCAGACGAGCATCGCCCTGTCATGGGCGGTCCTGACCGAAGCAGCCCTGTCATTTCTGGGGTTATCGGCTCAACCGCCGACGCCGTCGTGGGGGGCGATGCTGAACGAGGGCCGCCAGAATCTCGAGCTTGCGCCGCACCTGGCCATTTTTCCTGGCCTGGCGATCATGCTGGCTGTCCTCGGCTTCAACCTGCTGGGCGATGGACTGCGCGATGCGCTGGACCCGCGTTTGCGGCGGTGATTGCTCCGGCCACAACCTCGGACCTGCCTGAGATGGCCGGCCTGATGGCCGCCTCGACCCTGCTGCGGCGCTATCGCGTCAACCAGTCCGCGGCGCTGAGCTCGCTGACCAACGCCAGCACGAGCGGTGACGTCCTGCTGGTCTGCCGCGAGCAGTCAGTCATCGGACTGGCCTGGCTGAGCTTCGCACGCCGGGTGATGGGTGGCGCG
>CBJLVJ010000761.1:0-2308 GCA_966426465.1 uncultured bacterium
GCTGCTCGCCAGCGCGAAGACCGCCAGCACACCGCCCGCGGCAAGCAGTCCCTGCACAACGAGTGTGCTCGCGTAGGCAGACCCGAACAGCCTGTACTGCGCGGCCAGGAGCAGCCAGTACCCCTGCGGCCAGCGCGCTTCGACCGGAACGGCAGGGTCCCATTTGCCCCGCAGACGCTCGGTCATGACGATCGGCGTACCCAGCGCCTGCCAGCGCGCGGCCGCGTCGTACGCGTCGCCATCGTCGCTGGCCAGCACGACGCTCGACCCACCCTGGCTGAGCAGCGCGGCGCCGACGACCAGCCGCAGCGCGATGGCGAGTCCGCAAACGCCGATCAGAAAGGCGCGTCGCTGCACCCGTCGGTATACCGTACCCACTATGGCAGAGAGACCGCCGGTGGCCCTGACGATCGCCGGGTCAGACTCGGGTGGCGGTGCCGGCATCCAGGCCGACCTCAAGACGTTCCAGGCCCTCGGCGTCTATGGCGCGAGCACGCTGACCGCCGTCACCGCCCAGAACACGATCGGCGTTCGCGCCGTGCACGACATCCCCACAGACGTGATCGCCGCGCAGATCGACGCCGTCGCGGAGGACATCGGCGTCGACGCCGCCAAGACAGGCATGCTCTCGAGCGCGCGGATCATCGCCATTGTGGCTGACCGCGTGCGCCACTGGCGCCTGGAGCGCCTGGTGGTGGACCCGGTGATGGTCGCCAAGAGCGGCGACCGGCTGCTTCGCGAGGACGCGGTGCACGCGCTGATCCACGATCTACTGCCGCTGGCGATGGTCCTGACGCCCAACCTTCCCGAAGCCGAGGTCCTGGTCGGGCGCTCGCTCGAGAGCGAAGAGGAGATTCAGCAGGCAGCCCGCGATATCCTGGATCTCGGCCCGCGGGCGGTGGTCATGAAGGGCGGCCACCGCTCGGGTGACGCCACGGACATCCTGTACGACGGGCGCGCCATCCATACCTTCGAGGCCGAACGCGTGGACACCCCGAACACGCACGGCACCGGCTGCACGTTCTCGGCGGCGATCGCGGCCGGCCTGGCGCGCGGCGCGGACGTGGTCGAGGCGGTGGAAGCGGCCAAGCACTACGTGGATCAAGCCATCCGCCGTTCGATCCCACTCGGCCACGGCCACGGGCCGGTGGCGCACGACTGGCCACTGTCGCGCGAAGCGCTCGGCGTCTGAAAAGCAGGCCGCACCACGTGACAGTGTCGTCAACGTGTCGACGCGCGCGTCTGGCCGTTCTAGCGGGCGACGATCTCCCAGGTTCTGACCAGCGGCTCGAGTTCCTGCCAGAGCGCCTCTGGAATCCGTTCCCTGGCCGCGCGAGCGTTCTGCCGCGCTTCGTCGGGCGAGCGAGGTCCGGGAATCGTGGTCGAAACTACCGGGTGCCGCGTGACGAACTGCAGCGCGACCGCCGCCAGGCTCACGCCGTGCCGCTCGCACACGGACTCCAGCTTCTCGACCTGCTCCAGAACCTCCGGGCGGAACCGTCGGCCAAGATACTGCATCTGCGCTCCCTTGACGCCAGTGGCGAGAATGCCGCGCTCCAGCGGAGTCGCCACGACGACGCCCATGTCGAACCGAGCTGCGGCCGGGAAGATGCGCTGCAAGGCCAGCTGGTTCAGGAGAGAGTAGGCGTCAGGCACTACCGCCATTTCGAACTCGCCCGTTTCGATGTATGGCGCGTTGTCCTCCGGATCATTGGAGGCGACGCCGATGTGGCCGAGCACACCCTCGCCCTGTAGCTTGCGCAGTGCCTGCAACGCGCCGCCCGGACCTGTCACCTGGGACACCAGGTCCTTCAGTGGATCGTGGATGTACATCAGCTCGATCCGATCCAGCCCGAGCCGTTCGAGGCTTCCCTGGACAGACCGCATGGCCGCGTCATACGAGTAATCGCGGCCCTCAACATGCCGACAGCACTTCGTCTCGACGATGACCCCGGCGGCCAGGTCCGGTCGTTCGCGCAGCGCGCGGCCGACGAGCCGCTCACTGCGTAGCCCGAGGTACAACGGCGCCGTGTCGATGAGCCTGATCCCCTCCTCCAATGCCGCATGCAGCGTTGCGACGGCCCCGTCGTCGTCCACCTGCAGATCCATCGTGTCGGCCGGTGAGGTGCTGGTGCCGATCCACGCGGTGCCGATCCCGACGGTGGTTACCTCTACACCCGTCTTACCAAGCCGCTTGCGAGGGATGTCCGAGCCATGCGCCACAGTGGCCACCATAGTACGCAGCCGAACCTAGAAGTTCGGCCGACAAGCCGGTTTTGGCCCAAGTCGCAGTCGGCCGAACTTCGTG
>CBJLVJ010000762.1:0-2308 GCA_966426465.1 uncultured bacterium
CCGCGAGCACGTCGGCGTCCACGGTGTAGTGGCCGGCCTGGTCTTCGAAACGGCGGGCATGCTCCAGGCGCGTGGTCTGGGCGCGGGTGACGTAGATCACGTCCACGTCGGCCGCCACGGCGCGCAGATCGCGCACGTCCTCCACCAGCGCGCCTGATTGGCGCAGGTACTCGCGGACCTCGTCGCGCATACGCAGAAGCTGGGGGCTGACCAGGTAGAAGCGCAGGTCGCGGTACTGCGCGAGCAGGTAGGCGAGCGAATTGGTCGAGCGCTGGTACGACAGGTCGCCGACCAGCGCGATGCGCAGTCCGTCGATTCGTCCGAGCTCGCGCCACAAGGTGTACACGTCGAGCAACGCCTGAGTGGGGTGCTGGCCTTGTCCGTCGCCCGCGTTGATCACGGGCACCCGCGACACCGCCGCGGCGCGACTGGCGCCGCCCTCCTGGTCGTAGCGAATGAGCAGGAAGTCGTGCGGGTACTCGTTGAGCACGCGGATGCGGTCCTCCAGCCGCTCCTCCTGCGCGTACTGCTCGTGACTGTCGATGCCGTGCGCCGTGCCTCCCAGCAAGGTCACCGCCATCTCGAACGACACCCGCGTGCGCGTGCTGGCTTCGTAGAACAGATAGAACAGCCGCTTGCCTACCAGCCGCTTGTCGAGCTGCTCGGGCGGCGTCTGCTGCAGCTCCAGCGCAGAAGGAAAGAGCGCGTCTTCGAGCCACTCACGTGTGAACTGCCGCGCGTCGAGAACGTGTTGAAGCACCTCTCCATTCTGGCCATTTCGCGGGTCGAGTGCGCCATGTATAGTGGTCCAGTCACGGCGAGGCGTACGCCGACATCGGCGAGTTGCCGTAGGAGAGCCCTGGCGACCATGTCGGGGGAAGAGCTGTCAGGTTCGTCTGCCTACTCATTTCCGCAGGTCCGCCGGACGCGACGTCGCGGAAGCGGACCGTTCCGGCGCCGGCTGGGCTGAGTAGGGCGATCCAGTATTTCGTGCCAGCAGAGATTGGAGTCGGCGATAGGCTGGTGGTGTTCCAGGCGGCAGTCCTGGGCGTCAGCATCGTGCTTTGCGCCAGCAGCGCTCCCGGTTTATTCGCTCCGTTATCTGCATAGAGACCGACTGCCAGCTGCGAGGCCGTACTTCCAGAGTCGACATAGACGGACAGCGCATTCGCGGTTCCGGTCGTGCTCGCGGTGTACTGGAACGCCTCTCCGGATCCGGCGGTGTTATTGTCCGCGGCGGCTTCGATCTTTTGATCGCCGACGAGCAGTACGGGCGCGGGCGGTGGCGTCGAGGCGTTGGAAACGTCGATGACGACGGGCGTCGCCGTAGCTGCGTTTCCTGCCGCGTCAGTGGCCCGCGCGCCGAGCGTGTGGCTTCCGTTGGCAACGGTGGTCGTATCCCAGTTCAGCGTGTATGGCGCGGCGCCAAGTGAGGCGCCAATACTCACGCCGTCCAGAGTAAACTGGACCCTGCTTACGCCGACGTTGTCGGTGGCCGACGCGGAGACTGCCGCCGTACCGGAAACAGTAGCGCCGGTTGCGGGCGCCGTTATGCTCACCGCGGGCGGTTGTGTGTCGACCGGTGCCGTTCCGGTGACCTGAATCATCTGCGCGATGGACGGTACGCCGCTCGAGTTGACCAGCCACAGCATGTAGAAGCCGGGCGCCGCAATGTTGGGATTGGCGGGGGACTGGACCGCGAGGGAGCCGTTCGCCTGTGTGAAGGACAGCGGCACGTAGCGCTGATCCATGTCCTGCCGATGTGTATTGGAGCCAAGGTCGGTCAAGGCCACGCTGACGATGTTGGCGGCATCTGGTGTCTGGAGGGTCATCGTGCTCGCGTAGCCAACCGAGGCCGGAGCGCCGGCAAGGGTCGGGCGCGGGCCCTTGAACAGATAGGGCGGCGAGTAGATCTCAGCGGTGTAGAAGTCGTTCGCCGTGGACCACCGACCGCCGCCGGCGACCAGGACGCGCCCGTCGGGTAGAAGCACCGACGTCGAGTGGTACATGCGCTCGTTTATCTCGGGCGCCAGCTGGCTCCACGCCTGCGTTGCGGGGTCCCACATCTCCGGCGTGCGGGAACCCGACGTGACTGCCTGGTCGACGATGGTCGATCCACCAACGGCGAAGACCTTGCCATCCGGCATGACCGTGAGATTGTGCATGTAGCGCGGGAACGCCATAGGCGCGACCGACTGCCACGCCGGCGCGGGCTGGGTCATGTCGAGAACGGCAGCATCCGTGACCGAGCTAGCGCCGGCCGGGCCACCGCCGGTGGTCAAGAGCTTGCCAGGCAGGTACATCGCGG
>CBJLVJ010000763.1:0-2307 GCA_966426465.1 uncultured bacterium
AGCTGCAAAGATCCGTAACCAGGGCGCCTGCTCGCAACGCAACAAGCTTCCCATTCTCGCATCCATTCAAAATGGGAAGTTTTGCCGATGTATCGCGCGGCCAGGTGGCGTAATGTACGGCCGCTACCTGCTGGCGGGGCAGTCAGCGCTGGATGGAGGACCGCTATCTTGGAGGTTAATACTGGCCGACGGGGGCGCGGCGTGTGAAAGAGCCCCATACCGTCACGACATATGTCGCCAACGGCCTGGTTCGAGTTGGTGACTGGGTACGCGAGCTGCCGGCAGTCCACTTTCAACCCTGTTGGTGCTGCCTCTGCCGCCCACCGGCTGGTGCCAGGCCACTCTACCGCATCCGAGCCATTGAGGTACACGCGGGTCGCAGTTACCTTCGCTTCGTGAGCGAGCATCGCCATCCCGCGGAGGAGTTCGAACGAGTCGAGCCTCCAGGGCAGGGGACAAAGCCTCCGATGATCGGCCGTGATCCGGCGTTCTACCATCCGCTGCTCCAAGGTTGGGAGACTCTCAGCTCTGCCTTGACTGAGCGTTCAGGGACACCGGCAGGCGCAGCCTCGGCATCGCCCTGGCCATAATCCGGTTCAGGCGTGGCGGGCGGAATTGCACGAGTTCGTCGCGCAGCCGCTACTGCTGAAGCTGGCGTGTGTGCGGCCAGACGGCTGGCCATGCATTGTGCCGCTCTGGTATGCATGGCGGGACCACAAGCTCTACGTGGGTGGCCGGGAGCGCGCGATATGGATCGACCACATCCGACGCGACCCGCGGGTGGGCGTGCTGATCGATGAGGATGCGCCCCGTCACCGCCGGGTTCAGATGACCGCACCGCCGTGGTGGTAGAGGGTCCCGTCCGGCGCGCCCAGGCTAGCCAGCGCTGGCGAGAACAGCTCGATCATCTGCTCGTGGAGCGCTACATGGCCCGAGCGTGGTCAGGCGTACACCCGGGTGACCGCCGAGCGGACGCGCTACCTGGTCGAGATCACTCCTGTGCAGATCACTTCCTGGCGTGGCGGACTCTGGCACCGCCGTGACTTTTGCCCTGAGCCAGGCGCACCGCCGCCCACCGCCGTTGTTGCGACTGAGCCCCGGCAATCTCGTCACCGAGGGTTCCCGTCGCGTCGTGCGCTGCGATGTCTCTGGATTTCGATGAGCGCCGCGGGCATTGACGATGTGGCTGACACGGAAATCGCCCCCGATCGCACCTTCTCCGCCTTGAACGGGAGGCTTTCCAGAGAGCTTCGAGTACAACGGTTCTGACTGGGGCCTTCTCTCGAACTAGGCCACGTCCGAATATCCGTGAGCCCCGATATGCCACACACTCCAGGTCGTGCGACCGGGGGCGTCGGGCTGGTCTCGTGACCGCCGCTGACTGGTAGGCGCCACTCGGCGCACGCTGCTTGGCCCAGAGCAGCCGTGCGTCGCTTGCTGGGCACGCTCTCTGCGTTTGCTCGTTGCGGACATGAGTGCCCCACGTGTCGAGGCCAGACGACACGTCGCGCATAGCCTCGCGATCGGGGTTGTGCTGCTTGGCACGTTTGTGTGCCATTCTGCGATCCAGGGCACCGCGAGCGAGGTGCAGCAACCCTCGACAGAGGACCGGCTCGCGCAGGTGGCCTCACCTGGGTCGGCCACCGCCCTGCCAGAGCCAACGGACGTGCCGACCGCCGGACGGGCTCGCTTCGCACCAGCCGTCGAGCAGTGGCGCGGCGTGAGCCGCGATGCAGCGCGAACGGTGTACGCCGTCACGGGGGTACAGCTGGACGAGGACATGCTGCTGGCCCTTGTCGCGGTGGAATCCGGGGGCAAGCCGGCGGCGCGCTCCGCTCGTGGCGCAGTCGGCCTCGCTCAAGTACAGCCCACCACGTTCGAGGATCTGCGGACGCGCTACGCCCCGTTGCTGGCAGGGCGTTCGCTGGAGCAGCCGAGCGTCAACCTGTTGGCCGGCGCGCTGTACCTGGCAGACTGCGCGCGCGTACTGGGGGCGAATGTGGGAGATCCAGCCGACCTTACCCTGGTGTTGCACGCGTACAACCTGGGGCCGCGTGCGGCCGCGGAATGGCGCGAAACCGGATCGTGGCTCAAGCAGACCGAGCGCGGAGCCCAGCTCGAGAACGGGCTACCGGCGGAGACCATTGACCACGCCACACGGATACTGGCCGCCATTAATGCCGCGCGCGTGTAAGTGGGGGGGTGTGCTGAATCGCCACAACGTCGGGATCTCTGTCGTCCTGGAAGAACTGCCGGCCACGCCGAGGGGCTCTACTGGCTCGAACCGAGAGAGCGGTCTCACGGCGC
>CBJLVJ010000764.1:0-2295 GCA_966426465.1 uncultured bacterium
GTCCAGGTGACGATCCGCCGGCCGGAGGTGATGAATGCGCTGAACATGGACGCGCATTGCGAGCTCGACCAGGCCTGGAGTCGCTTCGAAGCCGACGAGGAGGCGTGGGTCGCCATTCTCACGGGGGAGGGAGACAAAGCCTTCTGCGCCGGAGCCGACCTCAAGGAAGCCCGCCAGCGCGCCGCACCCCAGCAGTACTGGATGACGCTGAAGCCAGGCGGCTTCGGCGGTCTTACGGAGCGCTTCACGCAGGTCAAACCGGTGATCGCCGCGGTCAACGGCTACGCGCTGGGCGGCGGATTCGAGATGGCGCTCGCGTGCGACATCATCGTCGCGGCCGAGCACGCGCGTTTCGCCTTGCCAGAGCCGCGTGTCGGCGTGATGGCCTCCGACGGCGGCGTCCACCGCATTGTGCGCCAGCTGCCGCTGAAGATCGGCATGGGGCTGCTTCTGTCCGGACGGCAGCTGTCGGCAGCCGAGGCGCACGCGTGGGGACTGGTGAACGCCGTCGTGCCCGCCGCCGAGCTGCTCGAGCAAGCGCAGTCGTGGGCGGACGACATTGTCGCGTGCGCTCCGCTGGCCGTGCGGGCCAGCAAGCAGGCGGCGATGGCAGGTCTCGATTTGCCCCTGGCGGACGCGATCAACCGTCGCTATGACGGAATCCTGCGCTGGGCGAGCGCAGAAGACACCCTGGAGGGCCCGCGAGCCTTTGTCGAGAAACGTAGGCCGCACTGGAAAGGCCGCTGAGGAACGCGGGGACAGCAGGAGGACAAAGAGGAATGGTGCAGCCGCTCGACGGCATCCGTGTCCTGGACTTCACCCAGGTGGAGATGGGGCCAGTCTGCACACAGGTCCTGGGCGACTTCGGCGCCGACGTCATCAAAGTGGAAAGACCTGGCAGCGGAGACCTCTCGCGCCAGAAGGTGCTCGAGGTCGAAGGCGAGAATCCGGTCTACCTGGCGCTCAATCGCAACAAGCGCGGCCTCGCCATTGATGTGAAGCATCCGGACGGGCGCGAGATCGTGCAACGCCTGGCCGAACAGACGGATGTCCTGGTCCACAATTTTCGACCAGAGGTGATGTGCCGATTGGGGCTGGATTACCAGTCGTTGTGCGAGCGGAATCCGCGGCTCATCTACGCACACGGCAGCGGCTTCGGCCCGACGGGACCGTATCAGCACAAGGGTGGTCAGGACATCCTCGCGCAGGCGGTGAGCGGCATGATGATGACGAACGCGTTGCCGGGCGGCCCGCCCCACAAGGTCCACAATCCCATCGCGGACTTCACCGCCGGCATGCTGCTGGTGCAAGGCATTCTCCTGGCGTTGCTCGCGCGTGCACGGACCGGACGCGGCCAGGAGGTCTATACCTCATTGCTGGACGGCATGGTCGCCAGCCAGGTCCAGGAGGCGACATTCCTGTTGAACACCGGCCGCATATTGAACTGGGGCTATCTCCCACTCGGCAACCCGTTCCCGACCCGCGACGGGTACATCGCCGTGGTTGGGGCGTTTCGCCCGAACCCCCTCGCCGACATGTGCCAGGTACTCGGGATCGAAGACCTGTCGCAGGACGCGCGCTTTGCGACCAATGAGGCGCGCATTGACAATGGCGAAGCGCTCAAAGCCTTGCTGGCGGAGGCATTCCGCAAGCGTACGAGCGCTGAGTGGCTCGAAGCACTTGAAGCGGCGGATATTCTGTGCAGCCCCGTGAACACCCTGCAGCAGGCATTGGACGATCCCCAGGTTCGGCACAACCAGATGATCATCGAGTTTCAACACCCGCAGGGCACCGTTCGGGCCGTCGGGTCGGCGGTCAAGCTCTCGGACACGCCCGCGTCGGTGCGTCGTCCGCCACCGCTCCTGGGCGAGCACGACGACGAGATCCTGGCCGAGCTCGGCTACGCTGGCGACCAGCTTGCTGACCTGCGTCGCATGCGAGTCATCCAGTGACGGCGCAGATAACCCCGAGCGCGTCGACGGGCCAGCGGGCGTTTGCCGCGCGCCAGGCAGCGTTGCGCAAGCTGCGCGACCATGCGCAGGACTGCTGGCTTGACGAACGGCAGTTGCGTGTCGTGGCCGAGATCATGTCGGAGTTGCCGGCCGAGCACGTCGCGGCCCGCACGTACAGCAAACTCAACCTCCAGCCGGCGGACTTTCCAGACCAGACGCTTGTGCCGAACGACCTGGCTGCCATCCAGTACGCGTTCGTCGCGGGCTGCCAGGGCTTTTTCATCTGGGTGCGCGACAGCGCCGGTCACGCCACGCCGTGGGAGATCAGCGTAGGCGGCCGCCA
>CBJLVJ010000765.1:0-2295 GCA_966426465.1 uncultured bacterium
GGCGTGCCGCCCACCGCTTTGAAAGCACGTACGGGCGAGTCCACGCCGCCTGGCAGTACGTGCTGAGCCGCGGCGAACAGCGCGGCCGACTTCGCCGTCGAGGGCGCGACCGTATCCATGGTCAGTTCACCGCCGTCAGTTGATCGGTCAGCGTGCCGGCGCCGAGCCAGCGCGCGACATCCCTGGCGTAGTAGGTGATCGTCATCTCGGCCCCGGCACGCGCGATGGAGGTCAGCGCCTCCAGGACGGAGCGGCGCTCGTCGAGCCAGCCCTTGGCCGCGGCCGCCTTGAGCATGGCGTACTCGCCGCTGACGTTGTAGGCGGCCAGCGGTACGTCGGGGTACGTCGTTTTCACCGCGTGGATGACGTCCAGGTACGGCAGGGCGGGCTTGACCATGACCATGTCCGCGCCCTCGGCCAGGTCATAGCCGACCTCGCGCACGGCTTCCCGACCGTTGGGCGGGTCCATCTGGTAGCCGCGCCGGTCGCCGAACTGCGGCGCCGACTCGGCTGCCTCTCGGAACGGCCCGTAGAAGGCGCTGGCGTATTTGGCCGCGTACGACATGATGGCTGTATCGACCAGCCCACGCGCGTCGAGCGCCGATCGAATCTTCTGAACGCGGCCGTCGAGCATGTCCGAGGGCGCGATGATGTCCGCGCCGGCCTCGGCCTGGGCGACCGCGGCGCGGGTGAGCAGCTCCAGAGACCGGTCGTTGTCGATGAAGCCCGGCTGATCGTCGGGGCCCGGAATGCCGCAGTGACCGTGGCTGGTGTATTCGCACAGACACGTGTCGGCAATGAGCACCAGTGACGGAACGGCACGGCGAACGGCGCGCAGCGCTTGTTGAACGATGCCGTCGTGCGCCCAGGCGCCGGAACCCTCACAGTCTTTGGTCGGGGGCAAACCGAACAACAGCAACGCGGGAATGCCGAGGTCGGCGACTTCGCGCGCGTCTTCGACCAGGCGGTCCACCGACTGGTGATACACGCCCGGCATCGACGAGATCTCCACCTGCACGTCGGCGCCAGGCACCACGAACACGGGATAGATGAGTCCGTCCACCGACAGTCGTGTCTCGCGCACCATCCGCCGCAGAGACTCGGTGCGCCGAAGTCGCCGTGGGCGTGCCTGCGGAAACTGAGCGCGAACAGCCGGTTGCATGATCAAGCAGTCCTCCTACCTCGAGGCGGCCGCAATAGCCGCAGGATGCGTGAGTGCGACCGACGCGTATCGCCCGAACGAGCGGCGGCGTTGCGCAGTGCGACCGTCGGCCCGTGCATCAACTTGTTGACGATTCCAGCGGTGAGCGCGTCGACCGCGGCGCTCTGCTCGGGGGTGAGATCGCGCAGCCGTGGCGCCGAGCGGCGAAGCTCGCTCGTGCGGATGGACTCGGCATACGTCCGCAATTCGGCGATCGCTGGGCTCATGGCGCGGAAGCGCAGCCACTCGGCTAACCGCTCGGCCTCTTCGATGGCCAGGCTCTCGGCCTGTAGCTGTTCGGCCTGGCGAGTGGTCACGTCGACCGGGCAGTAGCGCTCCAGGTCGTCCATGTCGATCAGGCTGACACCGGGCACTTCGCGCACACGCGGATCGATGTCGCGCGGCAGCGCGATGTCGAGCA
Organism: uncultured bacterium; assembly: GCA_966426465.1. Classification (GTDB taxonomy): domain Bacteria; phylum Chloroflexota; class UBA6077; order UBA6077; family CF-72; genus CF-72. The sequence goes on from CBJLVJ010000765.1 coordinate 1,623, forward strand.
GCAGCAACGCGCGTCCGCGGCGGGCTGGTACGGCCGCTTCGACGGCGTCAAGCGGTATGACGGGCTGGCGTGAGGCGGTCGCACCGACCACCAGCGCCGCCTCAGCCAACGCGGCCGGCAGCGCGTGTAGTGAGTCGACTTCGATCGCACCGCGCAGGCCGTGCATGGCTCGTTCGGCGTGAGACGGCGTTCGGTTCAGCACGCGCACCCGCGCGCCGGCCGCAAGCAGCGCCTCGGCAGCCGCGCGCGCCATCACCCCTGCACCCAGTACGACGGCGAGCTCACCCTCGAGCGCATCCGACAGAGCCCGTCGGGCGACGTTGACCCCGGCGGCGGCCATCGAGGGATGGGTCCCGAGGCGCGTCGCGCCGCGAATGCGCCGGGCCGACTCACCGGCACGCTGGAAGACCCCGCGCAATGCCGCGGGCAAGGCGTGCCATTTTTCGGCCGCGCGTAAAGCGTCGCGGACCTGCCCACGGATCTGTTCTTCACCCACCACCAGCGAATCCAGACCGCTGGCTACTCGGACCAGGTGCACCAGCGCGTCACGACCTACCGCTGTTTTCAGGTAGGGCTTCAGCTCTGCCAGCGGGACTCCAGCGGCGGCAGCCAGCGCGCGCTGCACGGCTCGGAGGCCGGGTTGCGAGCGACCCTCAATCCAGGCGTACACCTC
>CBJLVJ010000766.1:0-2293 GCA_966426465.1 uncultured bacterium
CACCAGGGCCGCGAGCCCCACCAGGCCAGTGAGCGCGGCGCTGGCCGACCAGCCTCCACCGGCGCCGATCAGGGCGTAGGTCACGCCCCCGAGGCCAACCGCCCCAAGCACAGCGCCCGGCAGGTCCAGCCGCGACGGCGCATCAGGATCGCGCGACTCGGGCACGTGGCGCTGCGCGATGAGCACCACGATCGCCGCCAGCGGCAGGTTGATCAGGAACACCCAACGCCAGCCAGGGCCCGCCACCAGGTAGCCGCCCAGCAGCGGCCCGATGGCGCTGGCAATGCCGCCCAATCCTGACCACGCCCCGATGGCTTTGCCGCGATCTTGCTCGACGAAGGAGGCATCGATGATCGCCAGGCTGCCCGGCGTGAGCAGCGCGCCGCCGACGCCCTGGAGCGCGCGCGCCGCGACGAGCACCTCGATGTTCGGGGCCAGCGCGCAGAGCGCCGATGCCAAGGCGAACCACACCGTGCCAAGCACGAAGACTCGGCGACGCCCGTAGCGATCGCCGAGCGAGCCGCCGAGCAGGATGAACGCGGCCAGCGTCAGCGTGTAGCCGGTAATGGTCCACTGAAGCCCGTTGAACTCGGCGTGAAGATCGCTGCCGAGCGCGGGCAAGGCAACGTTCACCACGGTTGCGTCGACGGCGGCCAGGCTGGAGCCGAGGACCGCCGCGGCGACCAGCCACCTGCCGGCGGGATCAGCCAACCGCAGGCGGCGGGGCGCTGCCGGATTGGCGCTGACGGCGCTCACGCGCTCCGAGGTCAGATGTTGGTGCGCAGCCAGGCCAGGCCCGAATAGGCGGCGATCACAACCGCGGCGAGCACAACCAGCATGCCGACGCTCACTGGCATACCAGGTACGACGGGCAGTATCAGCCAGCCCCAGCCCGGTGGAAAGCCGAGCAGCCACCACAGGCCGCCGGCTACTGGCAACAGCATCAGGAACGGTGTCGGGGTAGTCATCCGGGGCCCCCTTTTTCCTGGAAGGGTACCGCCCACCATGCGCCCGACCCGCCTATTTCGTGCTCGGCCTGGTGACTGGACGGCTGGCATAGAACATGCGTTCCCTATTTGGGTATGTCGATCGAAGAGCTGAAGAAGAGTGAAATGATGGCGCACCTGGTGGACGCACTGGAGGCGGACACTGACATCGGCCATTACGGGCGTCTGGTCGTGGCGATGGTCGGGCACCATTTCGCGGACCCCGAGGAGCTGGCGGCGCTGCTCGCGCGTAATCCGGGTTTCGGCCGCGACGAGGCCGACGCGCTGGTCACCCAGGTGACGACGCGCAAGTACAACCCGCCGCGGCGCGAGCGGATCCTGGAATGGCAGTCGCGCCAGGACTTTCCCATCTGCCCCAATCCCGAGGACCCGCGCGCGTGCAACGTCTATCGCGAGCTGCAGTTTCCCGAGGACGTCTACGAGGAAATCGAAGACTTCTATGAGGAGCTTTCGAGCAATCGCGAGCACAACGCGGCGTAGCTGTCCGGGCCTCTCTACCGGCAGAACATGCATGCACGTGACAACGCTCGACGGCCACGGTGCAAGTCGCATGCACTCAGGTGTGTTCAACTGATTCCGCCGTGGTTCGGCGCGGGTGGCGTGAGTGCATGTGGACAGGGCGCCAGGCTGGTCGCGGACACCGCCGATCAACCACACGCCATCGTCCGATGACACTGAGCTCCCTCCACCCGGCGCCTCGGGCGCGCGCCGAAGGCGTGGTGGCGGCTCGGCTATAGTCTGGGAAAGCGACGACGGAGCCGAGTAGCGGTCCGACCTGGAACCCAGAGAGTCGCCAGGGCTGGGAAGGCGGCGTCCAGGAGCTCGTGAAGACCCTCCCGAGCGCGGGGAACAACGGCTGCTGCGTCAGCGGCCCAGTAAGCTCCGACGGCTCGCCCCCGTGATCGGGCGCAGAGGTCGCGGCTGCCCCAGGCGCCGCGGCGAAGTGCGGTGGCACCACGAACGGCCCCCTCGTCCGCACGACGAGGGGGCGATCTGTTCGCGGAGGTGCCCCATGACACGTATCTGGTCCACAGAGTTGGCCGCCCACGCCGGGCAGCAGGTCCTCCTCGCGGGGTGGCTGCACCGCTTTCGGCAGCTCAGCCAGGCCAGCTTTCTGATCCTGCGCGACGGCCAGGGCCTGGCCCAGGTGGTCATCGATGACCCAGGGCAGGCAGCGGAGCTGGCCCACCTGCCGAGCGAAACGGTGCTGCGCATCTCGGGTACGGCGGTCCTGATGGCGGCGGCACCCGGTGGCGTTGAAGTGCACGAGCCGGTCATCGAGGTGG
>CBJLVJ010000767.1:0-2289 GCA_966426465.1 uncultured bacterium
TGCCTCCGGCGACAGATCGGCGAGACTGGGCTGTGGCTCGATGGGCGTGGAGGGATCGACCGGCGCGTCGGTTGGCGTCAGGTCCTGCACGGGTACCGGGTCCATATCGCGGGCGGCGTTCATACCACCAATCCAAGCCCTTTATAGCACTAACCGCGCCAGGTTTAACCGTTTTGCAAGCCGTCGCGCGGTTGTCCTGCTACGGCCGTCGACGGCCGCCGGCGCGGGTGCGCGGGCCTGGCCTGGGGCTCCCGCGGCGGCGCTTGATGAACGCTGGCACGCGGCGTCTGGGGCGAGCATCGCCGATAACCGCAACCGGTTGTGCCTCGTCGTCGGGCAGCAAGCGCACCTCCCAGTCGTCGTCCGGCTGGTCGCCTACGTCGGGTAGCCCGCCGACGGCCCACTGGTAGCTGGCCTGGACGACGCCCCGACGCAGCAGTCCGTCGGCCTCGTCGAGCAGCGGTATGAGGTTGGCGCCGAGCGGGCCGCGCAGCGCGGCGCCGCGTAGCTGGCTGATCAGGTCGAGCGTTTTCTGCAGCGCGCCGACCAGATCACCCTCCTGCAAGCGCGAGCGGTGGGCGATGCTGGCCAGGTCCTGGCCCTCGGCCCAGGCAAGCGCCACGCCGTGGAAATCGACCGGCAGTGGCCGCGACATCTGCAGACCGTGGCGCTCCTCTTCGCGCAGCACGCCACCGTGCAGCACGTCGAGGATCTCGCGAAGGCGATGCAATCGGCGTGTCAGTGGCAGCCCGCGGATGGACGACTCGCGATCCATGGCGAACCACGACAGCGCCTCGGCCAGCTCGGGCGCCTCCAGGCCCTCCAGTTGCTGGTTGGTGAGCAGCTCGCTGAGCGTGAGCGCGTTCGTGTCGAAGAGGCTGCGCAGGTAAGGCGCCTTATCGGTGGGCCGTGCGTCGCGCAGGTAGTCGTAGCGCTCGAGGACACGCGCCAGGCCTTCGACCGTGCGACGTGCTTCCACCGTTGCCGCGCGGCGCGCGCGACGCAGCTCGTAATCGACGCGGCTCAGCTCGCTGGCCCGCTCCCACACGTCCTGGCGACCGATGCGTCCGCTGGCGCGCTCCTGTTCGAAGGCGTCTTCGAGCATCTGCTTGCGCTCGGTGAGCTCTTTGAGTGTCCGGTCGTGCTGGAAGCGCCGCAGCGACCGCGCGTACAGGTCCGCCAGGCGCTCTTCGTCTTCGGGTCGCAGCCACAGGTTCATGGCGGTGGAGTAGGTTGGCCGGAAGGCGCTCTCCAGCGGCAGCAGGTCGCTGGTGAGCACCCGCAACGTCTGGGCGAAGCTCACCCACGGCGAGTACATCAGCAGCGAGACCCCGCGTTCGTCGATGCCTCGCCGCCCGGCTCGCCCGGTCATCTGGCGGTACTCGTTCGGCGTGAGCAGGCGTCGGCTCTGGCCGTCGAATTTCAGCATCTCGCCGACCACCACGGTCCGCGCGGGCATGTTGATGCCCAGCGCGAGGGTGTCCGTGGCGAAGACCGCTCGGAGCAAGCCGGCCTGGAAGAATTCTTCGACCAGCAGTTTCACCTGGGGCAACAGCCCGGCGTGATGGACGGCGACGCCGCGTGGCAGGAATCGCCCGAGCAGCAGCGCCACCTGGCGCAGGTTGCGATCGGCCGGCGACAGGTCGGCCAGGCGACTCTTGGCTTCGCGGATGAGCTCGGCGGCGTGGGGCACCGGCCGCAGGGCAACACAGCTGGAGGCCGCCTCCTCGGTGGCTCGACGGCTGAACAGAAAGTAGATTGCCGGAGTCAGGCTCTCGCCCTCCAGGTAGCGCAACACACGCCACGGGGCGGGCAGCTCGCGCGGGTCCTTATCTGAGGCCGGCGGCCGGTCCTCACCCCGAAATCCCTGGCTGGTGACTCCTCCCCAGCGCACGCGGCCGGCCAGCTCGCCCCCGACGCCGCGCAGCCGCTTGACCTCGCTGGTCAGGTTGCCGTCGGCGTCCATGATCGGCAGCACCCTGAAGTCGTGCTTCTCCGGGTCGGCCCCCGGCAGCCAGTAGCGGTGCTCGAGCGGCACCGCGCGCTGGTCGTGGAAGACGCACGTAAGGTCGCCGTGCGCGTCGCGAATCCACTCGGCGATCTCCGCCGCGTTGGGCACCGTTGCCGACAGGCACACCAGTGGCACGTGGCGCGGCGCCAGCAGGATGGACTCTTCCCAGGCCGTGCCGCGTTCCACGTCGCCCATGTAGTGCACTTCGTCGAACACAATCGTCCCCACGGCGTCGATTCTCGCCCCGGTGACGAGCATGGGGCGCAGCACCTCGGTTG
>CBJLVJ010000768.1:0-2287 GCA_966426465.1 uncultured bacterium
GCGCCGGGGCGACACCACGCGACCAGCGCCCGGACCTGGTTGGCGGCTTCCGCTTCGCGTTGCTCCAGAGGTTGCGGCCAGGGCGTGGGCGCCGCGGAGGCGAGCAAGCAACCAACCACTCGCTGCTCAAGGCCCGCGGCTGTCCAGCGCTCGAACAGCGCTCGCAAGCGGACCACCGCGTCATTCAGCTGACTGGCAAAGCTCTGGACGTAGCTGACGACCGAGGCTTTGTAGGTCTGGAACGCCGCCACGTCGCTTCCCGCCAGCTCGCCTGCGGTCTCCAACGAGCGAAGATACCGGGCAGCGTCGCGTTCCATACGCTGGAAGAGCGCCTCGGCGCGCAACCAGGTCTGGGCTATGCTGCGATCGATCGCATCGCTTGGCGACGCGCTCAGCAGATCGTCCAGCTGGGTGAACGCGTACACCAGATCAGGCAGATCGGCGTGGCGGAGGCGTCCGACCTGCTCCTCGGCGAGCTCCTGCGTGGCAAGGAAGCGTTCGAGCGCGAGGGTGAACGGGGTCGCCCGATACAGCACCGACGGCGCACGGAAGCTGTCGATGCTCGCATGGCGCGCGGCGCGATCGAAGCAACGCTCCAGGTTGCCCCAGGCCACGAGTTGATCCAGGTCATGCTTGCACCGTTCGAGCGTCCAGCCCGGCTGGCTGGCGCTGAGGGCGGCGAACACGTCGTGGACACCCAGCTGGGTGGCGTACTCGGCACGCTGGCGCTCGTCAAAGACACGCAGGAGCAGGCGGTAGTGCTCGGCACGTTCGGCCGTCAGATACCGTGTCTCAGGCACCGGATGCAGTGGCAACCGCTCAGGCAGGTGAACGCCAGGCATGACAATGGACGGTCCCGACCGACTGGCCAGTGTCGACGACATCTCGCACCCGCCGTACGCCGGCGCCGCCGATGCAGAACATGTGTTCTAGTATAGCAGCGCTCGTGCGCCGCGTGCCACGTCCAGGCAGAAGCGTTTATCGCCAGCACATACACTGGCGCGGCGGACCGGCATCGCATTCCCGCTCGGCGAGCTGATCAGACTGCGGAGCGGCTGCTGTGGCTGGATCGGGTGGAAGCGGCGACTGTCATCCCGGCAAGCGCGAACATTACGGCGCCGCCGACAAAAGGTGCGGTCGGCCCGATCTGTGCAAACGCGCCGCCGGCGGCAAGCGGGCTGATGATGGTGGCCAGGGCGGCGCTGGCCTGGGTGCCACCGTTGGCCAGGCCCTGCTCGCGGTTCGATACGAGCTTGGTGATCAACGCCGAAAGAGATGGCCGCCACAACGCGCTGCCGAGTGCCTGTAACGGCGCCGATCCGACGTACAACAGAACGGGAGATGGCGTGAGAGCCATGACCATGAAACCGAGCAGGTTCGCTATCACACCGATGAGCAGGAGTGTCGTGTCCGCGAAAGCCAGGCTCAGCCGGCGTACCGCCAGCGTCTGAACCAGTGTGCTCAGGAGCGACTGAACCACCAGCACGATGGACACGTCCTGCGGGCCCCAGCCGAAGCGTGCGCTCGCGAACAGCGCGAACGTGGCGATGTAGCCGCTGAAAGCAAAGTTGCACAAGAAAGTGACCACGAGCGGGGCGCGCAGCGGCGGTCGCCGCATGAGCGTGAGGAGCACTCCGAATGGGTTCAGCGTGCCCCACAACGAGCGGCTGGATCGGCGCTCGGAAGGCAACGATTCTGGCAGCCAGACCAGAGCCGACAGCCAATTGAGCACTACGAGCCCCGCCGCCACGAACGCGGGCAGCCGCAGGTCGACCTGGCCCAGCAAGCCACCCAGTGCTGGCCCGAACAGGAACCCGACACTGACCGCGGCGCCGAGCAAGCCAAAAGCGTGTGTCCGCTCGCGGGGCGAGGTGATATCCGCCAGGTACGCCTGCGCCGCGCCGATATTGCCGGCCGAGGCACCGGCCACCAGTCGTGACACATACAGCATGCTGAGAGTGGTGGCGACGCCGAAAAGCACGTAGCCGACGGCTTCGCCCGCAATACACAACAGCAGGACCGGGTGGCGGCCATAGCGATCCGGCAGAGCGCCCAGGAGGGGGATGGTCAGGAACTGCGCTACCGAGAAGGACGTGAAGAGCAGGCCGACATCGAAGGGCGTCGCGCCGAATGTGGTCGCGTAGAAGGGTCCAATCGGAAAGATCAGCCCGACGCCCAGCAGGTCGAGGAAAATGGTGAACAGGATCAACGCCATCGGCCGGTTGACCCCGAGGCGCGCCGCCAGAGTCACGCCTGCCCGACGCATGGACACGCTGTCGAGCCTACA
>CBJLVJ010000769.1:0-2286 GCA_966426465.1 uncultured bacterium
TGTCGAGCAGGATGTGCTCGACGCGAAGCCGCTTGATCTCCTCCTAGTAGGCCGCCCGCAGTTGCTCTTCCGAGGGCTGACCGGATTCGCTGCTCATCGGGTCACCTCCGCTGTGCTCGCCGCATAAGTGTCGCGGGTTTCGGCCACCACCGCCGCTCGATGCGCAAGCGTGGCAGGCCCTCGTCGACGTGGTGGCGCGTGGCCTCCGGCGAGGCGACCCCGGCCTGAACAAAGTCGTGCTCGCTCGAGCCCAACAGGTTGGTGTGCAGCGCTCGATCGAGGACGCCCTGCGCGATCTGGCGGCGCGGTACCCGGACTGCACCGTCTTCGCCGTGAGCCAGGGCGACGCGTGTTTTCTCGGCGCGACGCCCGAGCGGCTGATCGCGCTGCGCGCTGGCACGGCGTCAACCATGGCGCTGGCCTCTTCGGCCCCGCGCGGCGCGACACCCGTCGAGGACGATCGCCTGGCCGAGTGCCTTCTGGCCAGTCCGAAGCAGCGCGCTGAGCATGCGATGGTCGTCGCCGCCTTGCGCGAAGGGCTGGGCCGAGCATGCACGGGCGTGGTCGCCGACGCCCAGCCAGTCGTCCATCGACTCGCCAACGTGCAGCACCTGATGACGCCGATCCGCGGTCACGTCGAGGCCGGCCGCGGCGTGCTCGACCTGCTCGAGCACCTCCACCCCACGCCGGCCGTGGGTGGCTATCCGCGGATGGCCGCGCTGGAGCTGATCCGCGCACGCGAGGCGCTCGACCGAGGCTGGTATGCCGGACCGATCGGCTGGATGGATGGCAGCGGCGACGGCGAGTTCGTGGTCGGGCTACGCTGCGGCCTGGTGCGCGGCGAGACAGCCACGTTGTTTGCCGGCTGTGGCATCGTGGCCGACTCGGAGCCGGCGGCGGAGGCGGCCGAATGGGGCTGGAAGCTGCGGCCGATGCTCGACGCGCTGGGCGCCGTAGGGTGACCGGCGCTGCTCAAGCGCTGGGCCTGATCGTCGGCGCGTTTGTCGATCAGCTGGCTCACGCCGGCGTGCGCCACGTGTGCGTGTGCCCTGGCTCGCGGTCGACACCACTGGCGATGCTGCTAGCCCAGCACCCGGGCATACGCGTGTGGACGCACCTGGACGAGCGCTCGGCCGGCTTCTTCGGCCTGGGCCTGGCGCGCGCGCTCGGCGAGCCGGTCGCGCTGCTGGCAACCTCGGGCACGGCCGCGGCGAACTTCTTGCCCGCGGTGGTTGAAGCCAATCTCGCGCGTGTCGCGCTGGTGGTGCTGACCGCCGACCGGCCGCACGAGCTGCGCGACAACGGCGCTCCGCAGACGATCGATCAGCTGCGGCTGTACGGTTCGCACGCCAGGTGGTTCTTCGACCTGCCGGAACCCGCCGGAAGCTCGGAGCAGGTACAGCTCGTCCGCGCGCTCGCTGCGCGGGCCGTCGCCGAAGCCATGGCCGAGCCGCGCGGACCGGTGCACCTGAACTGGCCGTTTCGGGAGCCGCTGGTGCCCGCCGCAGGCCAGCCGGCGATGGACGATGGCGTGCCGCTCGTCGTCGAGAACCCGACGCTCGCGCCCGCGCCGCGCCTGCTGCGCTGTCTGAGCCGCGACCTGTCGCGAACGAAGCGAGGCCTGATCGTGTGCGGTCCACAAGACGATGCCGAGCTGCCGGCGGCCGTGACGCGCCTGGCCCAGCGTCACGGCTATCCCATCCTGGCCGACCCGCTGTCGGGCGTGCGCTGCGGACCCCATGACCGCTCGGCGGTTATCGACGCGTACGACGCGTTTCTCCGCGACAGACCGACCGTCGACCGCCTCGAGCCGGAGGTCGTGCTGCGACTGGGCGCCGTGCCAACGTCGAAACCGCTGACGCAGTACCTGCAGCGTTTCGCCGACGTCCGCCAGATCCTGGTCGATCCGGGCGGGTGGCGCGAGCCGCTCGGCGTTGCCAGCGACGTGCTGCACGTCGACCCGCGAGCGCTGTGCGATGGACTGGCGGCCGAGCTGTCCGAGCGCTCAGCCAGCGACTGGCTCCAGAGTTGGCTCGCGGTCAATGCCGTCGCGCGCCGAGCCATACAGCAGCACCTCGAGGCAAACGACGAGCTGTGCGAGGGCGGCGTCTTCTCCCAGCTTTCGGACATCCTGCCTGACGGCTGCGTGCTGTACGCCGGCAACAGCATGCCCGTGCGCGATCTGGACACGTTTTTCCGATCCTCGCCAAAGGCAGTGCGCTGTGTGTCGAACCGCGGGGCAAACGGCATCGACGGGGTAGTCTCGAGCGCGCTGGGCGCCAGCGC
>CBJLVJ010000770.1:0-2281 GCA_966426465.1 uncultured bacterium
ACACACGTACTTGTGGACCTGCACGTTGCGCGTCTGGCCGATGCGAAACGCCCGGTCGGTAGCCTGGTTCTCCACGGCCGGGTTCCACCATCGATCGAAGTGGAAGACGTGGTTGGCGCGAGTCAGGTTCAGACCGGTGCCGCCGGCCTTGAGCGACAGGATGAACACTGGCGGACCATACGCGTCGGTCTGGAACTCGGCGACGATCCGGTCGCGCTCGGCCATCGGCGTGCCGCCGTGCAGGAATAGCACCTCGCGGTCGAGGGTCGCGCGCAGATGGTTCTGGAGCAGCCGACCCATCTCGGCGTACTGAGTGAAGACCAGCGCGCGCTCGTCACTGGCCACGACCTCCTCGAGCATTTCGCTCAGTCGCGCCAGTTTGCCAGAGCGGCCCGTGAGCGGGCTGCCGTCGTGCAGCAGCAGCGCCGGGTGATTGCACACCTGCTTCAGCCGGGTCAACAGCGCGAGGACCAGGCCTCGGCGCTGGATGCCTTCGGACTCGGCGATCTGCCGCATCGTGTCCTGGAGCACGGCTTCGTACAGCGTGGCCTGCTCGCGGGTGAGCGAACAGTACACCTTCATTTCCTGTTTGTCGGGCAGGTCGGCGATGACCGAGCGGTCCGTCTTGACGCGGCGCAGGATGAACGGCGCCGTGAGCGACTTCAGCCGCGCGGTTGCATCGGCATCGGAGGCGCGCTCGATGGGCAGCGCAAACTCACGGCGAAACTCTTCGGCCGAACCAAGATAGCCCGGGTTGATGACATGAAAGATGCTCCACAGGTCGGCCAGGCGGTTCTCGACCGGTGTGCCGGTCAGCGCCACGCGCCAGCGGGCGCTGAGCGCGCGGGCCGCCTGCGCGGCGCGCGTCGAGGCGTTTTTGACGTTCTGTGCCTCGTCGAGCACCACACCATCCCACTGCACGCTGCCCAGGCTCGCCTCGTCGCGGTGCAGCAGCGAGTAGGTGCTCAGCACGACATCGTGCTGCACCGCCGCGTCGTGCAGCTCCTCACCCGATGCCCGCCCTGCGCCGTGGTGCACCAGCACGCGCAAGTCCGGCGCAAAACGCGCCAGCTCATGCCGCCAGTTCCCCACCACCGAGGTCGGGCACACCACCAGCGTCGGCCGCGACGGCTGCTGCAGCAGCAGAGCGATGATCTGGGCAGTGTTGTGGGTGACGATGCAGTGGTCGGTCACATACAGACCGTCCGGCGCGTCGACGGCAATGCACTGGGCTTGCTTGCGGCCGACGGGTATCACGTCGACGATGGCGCGGCTCGGACCGTACTTCGGCCTGGGCTGGTACATCTCAGCTTTGCGACTGAGTCGGAAGGGCTGGATCTCGGGCGGCAGGATCACGCTCATGCGATACGCGAGCTTGCAGGCTTTCCGCTCGCCGTTCACGAGGTAGCCGGTCGGTTTGGTGCGGATGCGCGCCGTGCCGCCCAGGGACTGCACCAGAAACGCCACGTCTTGCGCCAGTTGCGGCGACACGGTGGTGTACTCGATGTTGTTGTCGGACTTACGCACGCAGCCGTCGGTGTCGAGCAAGCCCTGCAGCAGCGCCGTGCGCGATTGCACCGAGGCGAACTTGTAGACCTCGGGGATGAACTTCTCGGCCGAGCCGCAGCCGACTAGACCAAGACGACGGAGCGCGGTCGTCAACGGGTTGTACTTGCCAATGTGCCCTGTGAACCGCCAATCGAACCGTCGCTTCGATTTCAGGGCGACACCCGCGGGTAGTGCGTTTCTCACCGAAGCCACAATTTCCGCTTCGGCCGCTGAAAGGTAGATCGACCCGGTGGTAAGCCCGCCGTCTCCGAGTAGCACGCCGACGAGATATGGATCGAGGGGGAGGTCGCCTTCTCTAAACTCGATTGGCCGCACCATCGGGATGTAGTGCTTAGCATTGCCCGCAGCATCGCGCAGGTCGTGCATGAACTCACGTAAAGGGCGCACGAGACCAGGCTGGCTTCGGAACTTTCTGACCGCTGAACGAACATACCAGAGGTGTTCCTCGCAGCACTCGAGTGACGTTCCGTCGCTAAACACGACTCGGTAAATGTCCTTTTCACCTTGTGGGAAGACGCCAGTGACGCGAGAAGCGCCGCCCTGGGCGTTCACAACCTCGTCGCCGACGACGATATCGCCCATCAGCTTCCACCCGGTCGGCGTCAGAACAGGCGAATCCAGCGGCCCGGCTTTGCCCAGCCCCATGTCGTCGGCGAGGAGGGCGCCGAGGCTGTAGCGGCGGAGGGTGGCCAGCCAGGCGACGCCGCGCTGC
>CBJLVJ010000771.1:0-2271 GCA_966426465.1 uncultured bacterium
GCTGTTCTGCTGCCGTCCCAACGTGCCCCCGCCCATCCTGCTCGACGGCGTGCTCGCCGTGCCAGATTAGACCTTCAGCCACACGGGCGATGCCTTCGGGCCAGTCCAGTCGGCGCGGGTGGCTGAGACGAGCGCGCAAGCGCACAGCCTGGACTGGCAGCCGTATACGGCGCAACAGGCGTGGCCGGCCGGCAAGGCGGCCGTGGTTGACCTGCGTGATGGCGCCGGGCACGAGCTCGAAGCCCGCGCAGCCGATCCCACGGGAGCAACGACTCAGGCGCCCTGAGAGGCTTCCTGGCTGCCGAATTTGGCCAGGACCAGCTTGCGCACCAGGTGATCTGGAATCGGCCGGTCGAGTGGAAACTGGACCGTACCTTTCAACGTCTTGAATTCACGCAGCTCGTTGGCGTACGCGTCGATCGCGGACCCGTAGAGCGCGCAGTGGCGCTTCGCCGCGCTGAAATGCACGCTCCGTCCGCCATGCTTGTAGGTAGGCATGCCGTAACTGATGATCTCTGTCGCCTGCGGTACCGCGCCGCGGATGGCGGCACGCACCTCGCGCAGCCTGGGCTGAGCCTCGGCTGGTTGTGCCGCGATGTAGTCGTCAACGGAAGTGGGGCTGTGCATGCTTGCTGTGCGTCCTTTCGTCCTGTTTGCTCTGTGTCTGTCACTCGCGAGAAGAAGGTCATCCCGTCAGGCGTTCAGCCCGGGCGTGGAGATAGCGCTGCTGGGCCAGGTTGGGCGCGCGTTGGGCCGCCGCCACATACGAATCGCGCGCCCGTGGCCTATCGCCGGCCATCTCCTGCAGGTGCGCGCGGACGGCGTACAGACGGTAGTCCTGAGCCAGCCTCGCATCAGTTTCGAGCTTGTCGACCAACCGGAGTCCAGCCTGCGGGCCCTGGGCCATGCCGACCGCCACGGCATGATTCAGCTCCACCACAGGATTGCTCAACACCTGCAACAGCACCCCGTACAGCGCGACGATCTGGGGCCAGTCGGTTGCTTCCATGCTCGGCGCCTCATCGTGGACCGCCGCGATAGCCGCCTGTAGCTGGTAGGGCCCGGGCTTGCCCTGCTGAAGCGCTTCCGTCACGAGCTTCACGCCTTCGGCGATGTAGTGCGCATTCCACCGGCTTCGATCCTGCTCGGCCATCGGGATCAGCTCTCCATTTGGACCGGTCCGCGCCGTGCGACGCGCGTCGGTGAGCAGCATCAGCGCCAGCAGCCCCGTCACCTCTGGGTCATCCGGTTGTAACCGGTGCACCTCGCGACACAGCCGAATGGCTTCCGATGACAGATCGGTGCGATACAGGCTCGCGCCGGATGTGCTGGCGTAGCCCTCGTTGAAGATCAGGTACAGCACGTGCAGCACCGCGCTGAGGCGCTCGCCGAGGTCCGAAGCCGCGGGCATACGGAATGGGATGCCACTGTCCTTGATGGTCTGTTTTGCCCGCGTGATGCGACGCGTCATGGTCGCCTCGGGCACCAGGAACGCGCGGGCAATCTCGAGGGTGGTCAGGCCCCCGACGGCTCGCAGCGTGAGCGCGATCTGGGATGCCGCCGAGAGCGCGGGGTGGCAACACATGAACAGCACAACGAGCGTGTCGTCGCCGTCGGCGGCGTGCCGATCGGCGGCCGGCGCCACCCGCTCGGCAGGCAGCGTCCAGAGGGCGACGGCGTCCTGCCGGCGCTGGCGAGCCTGCTCGCTGCGGAGCAGATCGGTCAACCGTCGAGAGGCGACCGTGATCAACCAGCCGAGCGGGCTATCGGGACGACCCTGTTCCGGCCAGGTCGTCGCAGCGGCGATGAGCGCTTCTTGCGTGGCGTCCTCGGCGGTGTCGAAATGGCCGTAGCGACGGACCAGCGCGGCCAGGACCCGCGGCGCCAGGTGGCGCAGCAGGTCCTGGAGCTCGGCCTCGGGCACGTGAGCGCTCAGATGTCCAGCTCGTTGCGCGATTCAGCGACTGGTCGCACATCGATAACTGAAGCGCTGGCGTACGCGGGCCCTGGGCAGTTCGAGAGCTCAGCGGCGATCTCGGTTGCCCGATCGAAACTCTCGCACTCCACGATCCAGTAGCCGGCCAGAACCTCCTGCGTCTCGGCGTATGGCCCGTCGGTGACCACCGGCACTCCGTTCTGGAGCTGCACGCGCCTCGCGTGTACGGGCGCGGTCAGGCCGCGCGTCTCGACCAGCTCGCCAGAGTCGACCAGTGCCTTGTTGAACGTCTCCATGAACCCGCCCATCGCTGCGAACTCCTGTGCCGACCAGGC
>CBJLVJ010000772.1:0-2270 GCA_966426465.1 uncultured bacterium
CCTGGCCGAGCGCGTGCTGAGCCTGCTGGCCGATGCGCCGCGCCGCGAGCAGCTAGGCCGCGCCCTGGCCGCGAGCATGCCCCGCGACGCAGCCGAGCGCATCGCCGCCGAGCTGCTCGCCCTTGCCTGAGACCAGCGCATCGCTCGCGTGTCTGCCTCCGCCTCATCGCCGCCGCCCGCCCGCCCTGTCACCTGCTGCTAAGCGTAAGGACGAGGCGTCACGTAGACCGTCACGCGAAAACGCAAAAGCGTCACGCGGGCGTCATGGCGAGATCACAATTTAGTAGAATCTCGCGACCTACCCGCGAAAACGGAATTTGTTGTTGCGCGGCCAACCACCGAGTAAGCTTCGGCCGCCTTCGTGTGTGCCGCACGCGCCGCGTCGGTCAATCATCAGCCAACAGCCAGTCTACGTCTGAGAGGTCGCGTCGCAAGGAACTATCGTGGGTGGAGTACGCAGGACACTCATTCGGACGATCCGCTACTTCATCCTGAAGCCGGCGGCGCTTGTCGCCTGGCTCGTGGTGCTGGTCCTCGTCGTCGCCGCCGTCGTGCTCGCGCCGACCTTCCTGTCGTCCATCCCAGGGCTGGCCAACCTGCGCGGCAGCTCCGCGCCGAACGCCACCGAGGACTACATCAAGGGCAACCGCGACTACAACGCCGACCTGGTCTGGAACAGCCTGGACAACGATGCCCAGTCGCGCATCACCTCCCAGGGTGGCTCACGCGAGAGCCTGCAACAGCAGATGGAGGCAGCCAGGCAAAAAGGCGTGCAGCTCGCGGAAACGTCGTACATCGGCGGCAAGTCCCTGCCTGATGGCACGAGCATGCAGTTCTACCTGGTCGGGATCCGCCAGCAAACTGGATCCAGCATCGATTACCAGCCGTATATGTTTACGCTCGATCGCGACGGCAAGATCGCGAAAATTCAGTAGCTACATGACCGTCCAGTACATGGGCGAAGGGAGACGCGGATGAGCTCAGATCGCACGCTCGAAGTGAATCTCGGAGTGGACGAGCACGACGAGCTCGACCGCAAGATAGACCGCGCCCTGGGGCGCGTCGGCATGCTGGTACGCACGCTGTTCATCATCGGCGTACTGGTCTTCGTCGGCCTGTTCGTCGTCTACCCACAGTGGGACAGCGTCGGACCCTTCATCACGACCGGCCTGTACCTGGTCTTCCAGCTGTTCTACGTGGCCTTCCTGATGATCTTCCAGTTCATCGTGTTGTTCTGGTTCATCGGGCGCCCACGCATTTACTGGCTGATGCCGGGTGAAACGGGTGTCGGATTCAAGGACTACAAGGGCAATCCTGAGGTGCTCGAGTCCGCTCGCCAGGTCGTAACACTGCTGAAGGGTGTCAAGCGCTTCAAGCAGATGGGCGGCCAGCCGATCCGCGGTCTCCTCCTCGAAGGACCGCCAGGTACTGGCAAGAGCTACCTCGGCCAGGCCATTGCCACCGAGGCACAACTGCCGTTCGGTTATATGTCCGCGCCGAGCATCCAGGGCATGTTCTGGGGCATGGACACGCTGCGCGTGCTCAGCCTCTACAACAAGGCCCGCAAGCTGGCGCGCAAGCACGGCGCGTGCATCCTGTTCATCGACGAGATCGACGCCATCGGTAAGGCCCGCTCAGGCGTGGGTAACGCGGGCGGCTTCGGCGGCATGATGTTCGGCGGTGGCGGCGGCGCCCTCAACGAGCTGCTCAACCAGATGGACCCGCTGCCGCGCGACGGCATCAGGGACAAAGTGCTGCGCTGGTTCGGTATGCGCAAGGGCAAGGCCGAGCAGCCGCCGGTCCTGACCATCGCCGCGACCAACCTCGTTTCCGTGCTGGATCAGGCGCTCCTGCGGCCAGGCCGCTTCGACCGCCAGCTGCGCGTTGGCGCCCCGTCGTACGATGGCCGCCGCGAGATCTTCGATTACTACCTGTCCAAGGTCAAGCACCTCGACCTGCCCATCGACCAGATGGTGGCCGAAACGGTCAACTACACCCCGGCCCAGATCAAGCACGTCGTCAACGAGTCGGTCGTCCACGCTGTCTGGAACGGCCGCGACGCGATCAGCTACGAGGACTTCCGCTGGGCGCTCGAGACGTACGAATGGGGCCTGCGCATGCCCGTGCTCGGCATGACCTACGCCGACAAGCGCCGCCTGGCCTACCACGAGGCGGGCCACGCCGTGGCCATGGTCAAGCTGTACAAGCGCTATCGCGTCGCCCGCGCCACGATCGAGGCGCGCAACGACATCGGCGCGGCGGCGCTCGTC
>CBJLVJ010000773.1:0-2269 GCA_966426465.1 uncultured bacterium
GCATCAGGTGCTCGCCGGCCAGGTACGCGCCCTCGACCACGCCCTCTAGGCTGAAGCGCAGCACGCGGCCGCGCGGCCGATAGCGCAGCGACCAGGCATCGTCCGCGTTGAGCACTGACCAGTCCGTGGGCGCCTGGTGGGCCAGAATCTGCCCCTTGGCTGCCCAGTACGCCTCCATGCTCGGGTGCCGGTCGAGATGGTTCGGCGTGACGTTGGTGACCAGCGCCACGTGTGGGCTGACCTGTAACGGCTCGAGCTGAAAGCTCGACAGCTCCATGACCACCCAGCTCGCAGGCGTCATTTCCTCCAGCTTGCCGAGCAACGGTCGACCGATATTGCCGCCGACAAACACGTGGCGCTCGGCTCGTTCGAAAATCTGCCCGACCAAACTGGTCGTCGTGCTCTTGCCTGCGCTGCCGGTGATGCCCACGATGGGCGCCGGGCAGAGCGCGAAGAACAGCTCGACCAGGCTGCTCAGCCGGATGCCACGCTCGCGCGCGGCTTGCAGCAGCAGGTGTTCCGGGGGCACGCCCGGCGAGGCATACACCACATCGATTCGGTCGAGGTCGGTCAGCGAGTGTCCGCCGAGCCGATAGCTGACGGGGGCGTCACCGAGCTCGCCAATGGCCTCCGAGAGTTGATCCGCTGGCTTCTGATCGGTCACCGTTACCGATGCCCCGTGCCTGGTGAGAAACCGTGCGAGATCGACGCCCTCGCGAGCGAGCCCGACCACCAGCGCGCGCTGGCCACCGAGCAGGTGGCGCGCCTGCTCGCTGACCGTTACCTCAGACGAGCGCAAGCGCCACCCCCAGCAGGCCACTGACCATGCTGATCAACCAGAACCGCTGCGCGACTTGCGTTTCGCTCCAGCCCATCATCTCGAAGTGGTGGTGCAGCGGCGCCATGCGGAACAGTCGGCGGCCACGCGTCAGCTTGAAAAACAGCACCTGGAGCATGACCGAGAGCGCTTCGGCGACGAACACGAAGCCGATGAACAGCAGCAGCAGCACCTGGCCCAGCATCATCGCCACGATCGCCAGCGTGGCGCCCAGCGCGAGCGAGCCCGAGTCGCCCATGAACACTTCGGCCGGATGGGCGTTGAACCACAGGAAGGCCAGCAGCGCGCCCGCGACCGTGAAGCAGAACGTGACCAGGTAGATCTGGCCGTACTGGGCGGCGATGATGCCGTAGGCCGCGTACGCCACGGCCGCGGTGTGACCGGCCAGCGAGTCGAGTCCGTCGGTCAGGTTGACTGCGTGCGCCGAGCCCATGATGGCCAGCACTGACAGCGGGACCACCAGCCAGCCGATCGCAAACGGCGCCTTCACGCCGGGCAGATAGACAAAGTCGATGCCGAGGCCCGTCGGTTTGTCCCACAGGATCAACGATGCCGCCAGGGCGATGATGCCGAGCAGCGCGAACTTGGTCCTGGCACGCATGCCTTCGCCCTTGCGCCCGACCAGCGTCATGCGGTCGTCGTACCAGCCGAGCAGCGTCGTGAGCGCCATCACGCCCATCGGCAGCAGGATGGATCGGCCCGACTCGCGGTACAGGATGAGCGTCAGGCACACCGTCAGTCCGAGCACGACCGTACTGACCAGCAAGCCACCCATGGTCGGCGTGCCGGTTTTCTCGATATGGCTGCTCGGGCCCTCGATACGCACCTTCTTGCCCAGTCCCGCCCGCCGCAGGTAGTTCAGGTATGGATAGCCGAGCACGATGGTGATCAGGAACGCCATCGCTGCCATCGACAGTGCCGTGGCCATAGAGCCTCAGGCTTCACCCTGGGCGCGAATGCCGCGCACCACCGCGCTCATGCCCATTGCCAGCGAGCCTTTGACCAGCACGTCGTCGCCCGGCCGTAGCTGCTCGCGCAGGCGCTCCACAATCTGCTCGTGGCTGTCCGCCTCGAACACGCGGTCCGGCGCCAGCCCCGATGCCCGCGCTTCTGCCGCGGTCGTCTTCGAGCGCGGGCCATACACGATCAGCAGGTCCAGGATCGCCGCGGCGCGATTGCCGACACGGCGGTGGCTCGCTTCCTCCGCGCTACCCAGCTCGAGCATGTCGCCCAGCACGGCAATCTTGCGACGGCCGGGTAGCTCGCGCAGCAGGTTGAGCGCCGCGAGCACTGACTCGGGGCTGGCGTTGTAGCTGTCGTCGACCACCCTCGAGCCGTTGATGCCGTCGACCACCAGCAGCCGCAGCGTTGGCGACAGGCGCTGCAGCGCCTCGGCCGTATCGCTCAGCGAAAAGCCTTCTTCGTGCGCGA
>CBJLVJ010000774.1:0-2266 GCA_966426465.1 uncultured bacterium
CAGGGCACGGTCGTCCGGTCGCTGCATGACTCGGTCGACCTGGGCAACCACTCGGTCGTGCTGGAGAACAGCGTCGTCATCGGCACGCCCGCCCAGCCCGTGCGCATCGGCCGGCGCACCGTTTTCGGCCACCGCTGCCAGGTGATCGGCGCCAGCGTTGGCGACCTGTGCGAGATCGGCAACGGCTCCGTGCTTTTACCTGGCGCACGCCTCGGAGATCGCTGCTTTCTGGGCGAGGGCACGCTCATTGCGGCGGGCACGCTCGTGCCTGCCGAGACCGTACTGGTCGGTCGGCCCGGGCGCGTCCTGCGTCGAGCCAATGCCGACGACCTCGCCCGGCTGGCTCGTCTGCGCGAGGGCCAGATGGAGCTGACCGACGAACCCGGCGAGCCCATCGCGGGCGCGC
Source organism: uncultured bacterium (assembly GCA_966426465.1). Classification (GTDB taxonomy): domain Bacteria; phylum Chloroflexota; class UBA6077; order UBA6077; family CF-72; genus CF-72. The sequence goes on from CBJLVJ010000774.1 coordinate 407, forward strand.
ATGAAGCTGGAGCAAACATGGGAAACCTGTACGCCTACAAAGACAAACAGCCACGCGTGGCCGCCTCAGCCATCCTGTTCGACTCGGCCGAGGTTACGGGTGACGTCACCATCGGCGACGAGACAATCATCGGCGCGGGCGTGAAGATCATCGGCGACTCGCACGGGCCGGTGCGCATCGGTAACCGCGTGCAGATCCTGGAGAACGCGGTGCTGCACCTGCTGCCGGACAACGAGCTGATCATCGACGACGACGTGGTCATCGGTCCGGGCGGCATGATCCATGGCTGCCACATCGGCGCGGGGACGATCGTCGAGCCGGCCGCCATTGTGTGCGACTGGGCGGTCGTAGGCCGCAACTGCCTGGTGCGGGCGGGCAGCATCGTGGTGCAGCGGTCGCGATTTGCGGATAACACGGAGATTGCCGGCTGCCTGGGCGAAGCCGTCGGGCGAGTTGACGCACGTCAGGCGCTGCCATCGTGGGCCTTGCGGAGGGAGGACCTCCCGTCGCTGGTGCGAGTGCGCCGGGCATGAGTCAGCCACACTCGGACGCATCGCACGTTGGCAAGCCCGTCGCACGGGCCACGGTGGTCGATACCCCGCAGCCCTACGCCGTGCACGTTCGGACCGGCCACCACGACTTCACGGTCGACGAGCCAGTCGATCACGGCGGCGGCGACACGGCCGCCAACCCGACCCAACTGGCGCTCGGCGCGCTGGGGGCGTGCACGGCGATCACCCTGCGCATGTACGCCGAACGCCACGACTGGGCGATCGGGCGCATCCAGGTGCAGCTCCAGCTGGTCGTGCAGGACGAGCAGCGTCAGATCGAGCGCGAGATTCGCATCGAAGGCGCCCTGGATGAGGCACAGCAGGCGCGGCTGCTAGAGATCGCTGGCAGGACGCCGGTGACACGCCTGTTCAAAGAAGGCACGCCGATCGCGACGCGGCTTGACGTGAGCTAGGCGTTCTTCCGACAAGCCGCTCATTGCGCCCATCGGGGTGCGCCGAAGTCCGAAGCTGGATCGGTGCCAGGCCGGAATACGCCGTCGCGAGTGATAGTTGAATGCTCAACGGACGCCCTTTGGAAAAGAGACCGGGGCGCTCCAGGGAGACCAGCACCCGTGAGCCGATCGATACAGCCAACCATCGACATTCGTCGTGCCGACACACGCTTTGCCACCAACGCTGGCTGGCTCGAGTCGCATCACTGTTTCAGCTTCGCTCGCCATTACGACCCCTCCAACACGCATCATGGGCTGCTGCTGGTCAGCAACGACGACATCGTCGCGCCCCGCACCGGCTTCGACACGCACCCCCACCAGGACATGGAGATCGTCACCTGGGTCCTCTCGGGTGAGCTCGAGCACAAGGACACGCTGGGCAACAAGGGACTGATCTATCCCGGCCTGGCGCAGCGCATGAGCGCCGGCCGTGGCATCTGGCACTCCGAGAAGAACAACACCGCTGACGCTCCGGTCCATTTCATCCAGATGTGGGTGCTGCCCGACACCGAGGGCATCGACCCTGGCTACCAGCAGCTTGACATCAACCCGGAGCTGGACAGGGGCGGCCTGGTGCCGATCGCGTCCGGCCGCGGGCACGACGCGGCGATCGCCATCCGCCAGAAAGGCGCCGTGCTGTGGGGCGGGCGGCTCAAGCCGGGCGAGACCGTCAGCGTGCCTGACGGGCAGTTCGTGCACGTCTACATCGCACGGGGTGGTGCTGTCCTCGAGAACGCCGGGTACCTGGACAAGGGCGATGCGGTGCGCCTGACCGCTGCCGGCGCGCCAGAGCTGACGGCCGATCCGGTCAGTGGCGCCGAGGTGCTCATCTGGCAGACGGAGCTGCTCGCCGCCCA
>CBJLVJ010000775.1:0-2259 GCA_966426465.1 uncultured bacterium
GGGCGCGCTCTTTGGCCGGCGGGATCAGCTCGTCGTCGACCAGGGGATGCACCGGTACGCTGGTCACGACGAACCCTGGAGTGAACAGCAGCGACAATTTCAGGAACTGCGCCGATTGTCCGTGCAGCAGGTGCTGAATGATGCTGTTCGGCACGTACTCGGGTAGGACGACCGTGACCGTCTCGGCGTGCTCGTGGCGCTTGAGCTCGGCCAGGTACTGGAGCAGTGGCCGCGTCAGACTGCGGTAGGGCGATTCCACAATCGTGAGCGGTACACCGCGCCCCCAGGATGCCCATGCCTTTTCGATCTCGTCAGCCTTGTCGGGGTCCGTTGCCACGTGCACGGCGGTCACCTCGGGCGACAACGACTGCGCATAGCGCAGCGCCTGCACGGCCGGCCGATTCAGGCGCGCGATCGGCACCACGACCACGTTGTGGAGGGGCCGTTCCGCGGCAGGATCGGGCGTAGGTGGGAGGGCGGTGTCTTCCTCGGCCTCACGGTAATGCGACTTGATGCTCAGCAACAGCCAGATGTAGATGGGCACGATTACCAGCACCAGCCACGAGCCCCAGCCGATGGGCAAGCCCGGCACGATCGGCAGGCTCGGATCCATGAAGCCCGTGGTGGCGGCGATGATGGTCACCAGCCCGGTAGCCACCGCGCCGATGCCATTCACGGCAGCTTTGAGCCTCCAGTGGTGGCCCTTCAAGCGACGCCAGTGCTCGACCATGCCCGCCTGCGACAGGGTGAAGGCGGTGAACACCGCCACGGCATACAGTGGGAGCAACGCGCCGGTCGACCCACCGAACACCACGATCAGCAGGGCGCTGAGCACGCCGAGCACGATGATGCCGTTCGAGAAGGCGAGCCGCTCACCTCGGAACGCCAGCTGTTTGGGTGCGTAGTTGTCGCGAGCCAGCAGCGAGGCGAGCCGCGGGAAGTCGGCGAAGGCCGTGTTGGCCGCCAGGACCAGGATGAGCACCGTCGAGATCTGGACCAAGTAGTACAACGGGCCAGCGCCGAAGACGGCATGCGCCAGCAGCGAGATGACCGTTTCCTCGTCGCGCGGGATGATCTGCGCGGTGACGATGAGATAGGACAGACCCAGGAACATCAGGGCCAGGATGGTCGCCATCGTCACGATCGTCTGAGCCGCGTTGCGCGACTCGGGTGGCTTGAACGCTGGAATCCCGTTGGAGATCGCCTCGGTGCCCGTCATGACTGCCGAACCGACGGCAAAAGCGCGCAGCAACAGGAACAGCGTGAGTGGCTCGGTCGGTGCCGGCATTTGATCGGGTGGAGGCACAAACAGCTGGCCCGTCAGGTCGAAGTACAGGCCAATGCCGATCATCGCGAACATGCACGCCAGAAACGCGTAGGTGGGCGCCGCGAAGATGCTGCCCGACTCACGGATGCCGCGCAGATTGGCGAGTGTCACCAGGGCGACCGCACCGACGCCGAGCCAGATGCGCAGTGGCGCCAGCTCCTGCACGGCGGAAACCAGCTGGTCGACCGCCGACGCGATCGAGACCGAGACGGTCAGGATGTAGCCGACCGACAGTGCCGCGGCGGCGACCAGTCCTGGTATCTCGCCCAGGTTCTCATGGGCAACGATGTAGCTGCCGCCGCCGTTCGGATAGGCGTAGATCGTCTGGCGATAGCTGAAGACGACCGCCGCCAGCAGGAGCACCACGGCGATGGAGATCGGCAGCGACCAGAAGAACGCGCCCATCCCGGCAGCCAGCAGGATGACCAGGGTCGCCTGGGGGGCGTACGCGACAGACGAGAGCGCGTCTGACGAGAAAACGGCCAGTGCCTTCTTCTTGGTCAGCCGCTCGTGAATTTCCAGCTCGCTGTGGATCGGCGCGCCGACCAGGACGCGCCACACCTTGCCCCACGGCCCGCGTGGCTCCTCCAGCGTCAGGCTGGCCTCGAGACGGCCGGCACCGCGGCGTGCGAACCCGGTGAACTTCGGACGCGTTACACGAACGACGGCGTCGCCGGGACGAACGCGCCGCACTGGCTCGAGCACCCGCCGATCGGCGGGGCCGATTCGCGGAGGCGAAGGACTACCACCTCGTTGCGGCGGGGACGGATCCATGTGCCAGGGTTTGCCGACTACCTTAGCAGAGTACGGCCAGAGCGAAGCCGCAAGGTGCGTACCGCGGCTCGGTCATGCCACGCCAGCGCGCTCGGCGTGCTCCGCGGCGCGCTCGCTCGCTTCGGATGCCGCCGCCTGCAGAATCTCCTCGGGATGTC
>CBJLVJ010000776.1:0-2259 GCA_966426465.1 uncultured bacterium
GGCGGAAAGCGGTCGTGCAGCCGCGGCGTGACGACCGTGACGGCGTGCCCGCGCTTCGCCAGCCGGCGGATGGTCTCGTAGGGGTAGCGATTGCCGCCCAGATCCTCGGGCAAGAACAGGTTGCGGGCGAACAGGATCGACTCACGCACCGTCAAAACCCGCCACGCCGGTTGTTAGATAACCACCCGTGCGCACTGCACCCCTGAGCACGCTGATGGCAAAGTTCTGCTTCTCATCGAGTTCAAGAGAAGATTGAGCCCTGGATCCGTAGAGGCGCCAGCAGGCGGCATCGGGCTAGAGCGATCGTTCCGCGCGCGGGGCCGTCAGTTCTACCTGCAGGGTCGTTAGTTCTACCTACGGTGGAGCCCTTTACGGAGCTGTGCATCAGCCAGTCAGGACACTTCATGCTCCCGTGATGCGCCGTACACCAGTGAGAACGCCGGGACCGAGCAGCGCACGCGAGGCGGCGCCCACGAAACGCGGGTCGCCAAGTTGGGCAGGCCACGCGGCGAGCGCGCGAGCCAACCACGGCCACGCACGCGTGCGGTGACCGTTCGCGTACGCGTTCAGGCCGATCGTGACGTACATGCACGCGAGTATGAAGCGTTCGCGGCCGCGGGCGCGCGCGGCAACGACCGGGTCTTGTAGCGCGTAGCGTACGCCCGACAGCATCGCACGCTGCATGTACCGCGCATCCGCCGACATGTTGCGCCCATGTACGCGGATACAGGTGGCGGTCTGGTCGACGAATCCCACCGGCCAGCGCGCAGCCAGGCGCATCCACAATTCCCAGTCGGCGGTCCCGCTCAGGTTGGGGTCCTCGACGAATCCGCCGCAGGCGCGAAACGCGTCGGCGCGCACCGCCACCGTGCTCATGGGCATGAATGCCTCGCGCGCCAGGCGCCAGAATACGTCGCCTTGCGGATGGGCCAGCTGGCGTTCGCCGAGGACGTGATCCGACGGGTCGACATTGCGCCCCCTGGAGTACACCAGCGCCGGCTGGTCCGGCTGCTGGAAGCGCGCCAGGTCGCCAGCCAGTTTGCCCGCAAGCCAGTAATCGTCGGAGTCCAGGAAGGCGTAGTAGGCGCCGCTGGCCCGGCCGGCGCCGGTGTTGCGGGCCGCGCCTTCGCGACGGTTGGTCTGCCGGATAGAGATGATGCGATCGCCAAAACTGGCTATCACCTGCTGCGTCGAATCGGTGGAGCCGTCGTCCACGACAATAACTTCCACTGCACCGTCACCTGGCAGGCGCTGGTCGAGCGCGCTCTGGATTGCGTGGCCGACGAACGCGGCCTGGTTGTAGGTGGCAATGATGGCGCTGAACAGCAAGCTCATTGCGCGACAGCGATCAGCGCGTGCGCGCCCTCGACGCGATCGTCATCGAAACAGAAGTCGTCTTCGCCGGGATAGAACGGGCGGCCCGTCAGCGCTCGGGCAAGACCGTCTTTGACGTTGAACGGCAGGCGGACCATGAGCTTCCAGGCCAGCGCAGCCGGTGACAGGTCGCGCTGGAACATCAGGAACGGCACGTACCGATACGCCGGCTGTGGTCGCTGGCCGTACAGGTGGACCTCGTCGAAGGCCCGGGCGAGGAGGTCATACAGCTCGCTCGCGGAGAACTCGCGCACGTGAAATGGGTTGCTGGTGTGGCGTTCGGCCGGACCGAAAGCACGATTGGGGGTCGACAGGACCAGTTGGCCGCCGGGTTTGAGGATCCGGCGGATGGAGTGCACGAGCGCGCCAGCGTCGGCGACGTGCTCGATGGTCTCGAAGCTCACGACCGCGTCGAACGACGCTGTCCGAAACGGTAGGTTTGTAGCGTCGGCGCGAACGACGCGGGCGGTCGGCTGTCTCCGGCGGACATCCGAAAGCGCATCGGCCGCATAGTCCACACCGACCGGGCATGCGCCGGTCTGCTCGAGCAATTCCAGGCCGAAGCCGGCTCCGCTTGCCACGTCGAGGATGCGCTGGCCAGAGCTTATCCGCCGAGCCGCGAAACGGTAGCGGCTGCGATGCTCGCCCCACAGCTCGGAGGTCGGATCGTTGGTGAGGCGTTCTTCAGCGCCGCTCACGTGCTCCAGTCCAGGCGGGCGAACGACTTTGCCTCGCACAACCATGCGGATGTGATGTACAGGAGCCTGGCACCCGGGCTTCGTGAAATTCCCACTGGATGAGAATGGTTCCAGTGGGCACAGTGAAAAGCGCCGCGCTGCCCACATGGTCGGTACCCGCTGAATTCCCAGTCGAAGCGCCGGCCAA
>CBJLVJ010000777.1:0-2258 GCA_966426465.1 uncultured bacterium
ATCGGCGGTCCCGCGAAGGGCACGGTGTGATCGAACGAGCTGATGATCCCGCTGGCGCGGTTGCGCATGAGCACGAACCCCGGCAGCTTGTACGCCGACCAGATCCGCAGCGAGCCGAAGCCGCCCTCACGCGACAGCAGATCGCGCGCACCAGGCACGACCGCCTCGAGCTCGAACGTCCGCGGCATGCGCGCGTCGATGGCCAGCGTCTCGGAGCTGACGTCGCGGCCCGAAGGCGCGAACAGGTCGAGTCTGACCGCCGTCGGCCGTGGGTGGTAGTTCAGCAGCAGCACCGACGTGGCGTAGTCGTCGCTCGCGGCAACCCCGGGCCAGTGCTGCCATTTGCCACTCATCACTCGCTTGGTGGTCCCACCTTTGAACACGAAGCCTGGCACCGAGCCACTGAGCGAGCCATCGTCAGCCGAGAACTCGAGCCACGAATCAACCCACGGAAAGTGGCTCGGCGGGTTGTCCAGGCTGCGCGCCGTGATCTCGACCAGGCCTTCGAAGCGCGACTCGCCGATCGCGCGCAGGAGATCGACGCTCTCGTAGCGAAACACCTGGTCGCCCGCGAATGGCTCGGACAGAAACGTGTGCACGGGCGTCTCAGCGCCTCGGAAGAACTTCAACGTCACCGCGAAGCGTTCGTGTGGGTCGACGGTATTGCCCATCGGCACGACGTTGATGCGGCTGTGTCGCTGGCCATCATCGACGAACCAGCCGATGACGGGCAGCCAGTCGGGCGCCGCATGACGCAGGGCGCGCTGCGGCTGCGATTCCGCGTAGGGGATCGCTTCAGTTGGCCTTGGCGGCGCGGCGACACTCATGATCGAAACTCCTTAGCGTACGCCAGACTGTAGCCGGCGCGATGGGCGCGCGGCGAGCGAACCTGGTTCACAGACTCGCGGGCACGCCGACCCGTTGCGGAACCATCACCGGCCCGCCTATCGGGCGCAACGTGAGCGCCGCGGCCATGCTAACAGAGCGGCCTGGCAGCAGCTCGAGTCGCCACTGCGAAATGATGCGCGCGAGCACCAGTGTGGCCTCCATCATCGCGAACGACTGGCCGATGCACAGTCGCGGGCCGCCCCCGAACGGAAAATAGGCGAAGCGCGGCAGATCGCGCGTTCGGCCGTCAAGCCAGCGATCAGGGTCGAAGGCATCGGGGCGATCGAAGAAGCGCGGATCGCGCTGAACGATCCACAGGTTGATGAAGACATTCGTCCCGGGCGGCAGGCGGTATCCGCCCAGGTCGACTTCGGTCGTGCTCTCGCGACCGATGCCCACGATGGGTGGATACAGCCGCATGGCCTCGCGCAGGACCGCGTCGAGCAGCGTCAACCGTGGCACGTCGTCCACCTGCGGCGGCCGATCGCCCACCACACGCTGCACCTCCTCGCGCACGCGTGCCTCGATGTCGGGGTGCTGGGCGAGCAACAGCCACGTCCAGCTGAGCGCGATCGCCGTCGTCTCGTGGCCAGCCAGCACAATGGTCATCGCTTCGTCGCGCAGCTGACGATCGGTCATGCGGCTGCCATCTTCGTCCTGAGCGTGCAGCAGCGCTGACAGCAAATCGCCGCGGTCCTGGCCGCTGGCCCGGCGCTCCGCGATGAGCCTGTAGACCATGCCGTCCAGCCGCCGCACGGCCGCCTGGAGACGCCGCCGACTCGGCGTGGGTACCCAGCCCGGCAGCAACAGCTCGAGTCCAGAGATCTGGCCGTTCAGCTCGCGCAACGCCGTGCCCAGCGCGGCGCCGACCGGGGCTGCCTCGTGGGCAAGATCCGCGTCGAACAGTGTCTTGCCCACCACGCTCAGCGTTAGCCGCGTCATATCTTCGTAGATGTCGCGCGGGGTTCCGACCCGCCAGTCCGCCATGATCCCGTCGGCGTAGGCGAGCATGGTGGCGGCATACGCAGCAATTCGCGCTCGGTGGAAGGCGGGCTGCGCGAGGCGGCGTTGGCGCAGCCAGAACTCACCCTCGCTGGTGAGCAGACCGTCGCCAACCAGTGGGCTCAGGATGCGATAGAAGTAGCCCTTGGCGAAGTTGCGGTGCTGCGCCTGGAGCACCTGCTCAACCAGGTCGGGGTGGGCCGCGAGCAGCACCAGCCGCCGCCCGAAGCGGAGCTGGACGAGATTGCCGTACTGGCGCGCCGAGCGGGTAAGAAAGGCGAGCTGATCCTGGCCTGGGCCGACGTCGAGCAGATTGCCGACCAACCAGCGTCCGGGTGGCCCTGGCGGCAGAGAACGCTCAGGCATGC
>CBJLVJ010000778.1:0-2256 GCA_966426465.1 uncultured bacterium
GCCGTGCGCTGTCGGCGGCTCGGCTCCAGCCGGAGCCCTGGTCGCGTGGCGCACCACAGACTCAGTCGAAGGCTTCAGCGACGATGAGCTCTTGCTGCTGGAGACGCTGGCGGACTATGCGGCGGTGGCGCTGGAGACGACGCGATTGTTTCACGAGGCGGTGCGGGGACGGGCTAACGCCGAGGAGCGCGAGACGCGCGTGCGGGCGGTCATGGACAACGTCGCCGACGGCCTGCTCACCTTCGACCAGCTCGGCACCATCGACAGCTGCAATCCCGCGGCCGAGCGGATCTTCGGTTTGCCCGCCGCGGCGATCACCGGCCAGTCCATCACCCGCCTGCTGCCGACGATCGGCGCGCAGGTCAGCCTGCATCGCGAAATCGACGCCGCCCGCGCCGACGGCACGCCCGTGTCGCTCGACGTGGCCATCACCGCCATCCCGCAGGCCGATCCGCCGCGGCTGATCGCCGTCGTGCGCGACATCAGCGAGCGCAAGGCCTTCGAGGAACAGCTTCGCCACATGGCGTTCCACGACCACCTGACGGGCTTGCCCAACCGCGCACTGTTCATGGACCGCGTCGAGCACGCGCTGGCTCGCGCCAACAGTCAGCAAACCTCGATCGCCGTGCTGTTCGTCGACCTCGACAACTTCAAAGTGGTCAACGACAGCCTGGGCCACGCCGCGGGCGATCGTCTGCTGAACACGCTCAGCACGCGTCTGCGCGCCTGTCTCGATCCGCGCGCAACGCTGGCTCGTTTTGGCGGTGACGAGTTCACCATCCTGCTCGAAGACGTTGCCGGCCCGGGCGACGCTCAGGAGGTGGCAGAGCGCCTTCGCGAGGTGTTCCGCCGCCCCATCGGCATTGCCGAGCGCGAGGTGTTCGCCACCGCGAGCGTTGGTATCGCCGTGAGTACGCCCGGCAAGGACACGCCGGGTGACCTGGTGCGCAACGCCGACGTGGCCATGTATCGCGCCAAAGCGAACGGCCGGGCCGGGTTCGTCGTCTTCGATCGAGCGCTCGACGCGGTCGCCGTGGGCCGCCTCGAGCTCGAGACCGACCTGCGCGCGGCGCTCGATCGCGGCGAGCTGGAGGTGCACTTCCAGCCCATCGTGCACCTGCCGACCGGTCGCATTCGCGACATGGAGGCGCTCGTGCGCTGGAGACACCCACGCCACGGCCTCATTCCGCCAGACCGATTCATCCCCCTGGCCGAAGAAACCGGGCTGATCATTCCCATGGGTATGTGGGTGCTCGAGACGGCCTGCCGACAGCTCCGCGCCTGGCGGACGCGCTTCGGTAGCCGTTCGGACGTATCGGTGAGCGTCAACCTCTCCGCGCGCCAGTTTCAGCACCCGACACTGGTCGAGGATGTCCGCCGCGTCCTGGAGGAAACCGGGCTGGAGCCGAGCAGTCTGATGTTCGAGATCACCGAAAGCATCGCCATGCGCGATGCGGCGGCTGCCGCCGACATCCTGGCGAAACTGAAGGACGTCGGCGTGCGCCTGGCCATCGACGACTTTGGCACGGGCTATTCGTCGCTCAGCTATCTGCACCGTTTTCCGATCGACGTCCTCAAGATCGATCGGTCATTCATCAGCCGGCTGAGGAACGAGCGGCATGACGTGGCCATCGTCGAGGCGGTGATCGCGCTCGCGCGCGGCCTCAACATGGAAGTGACCGCCGAAGGCATCGAGACGAACGAACAGCTCACCCAGCTCGAACAACTGGGCTGCCACAATGGGCAGGGCTACTACTTCGGGCGCCCCATGCCGGCGGAGTCCGTCACGCAGGTGCTGAGCGACTACCTGGGTGAGGCGGACACGCTGCTGCCAGCCGCGGCCTGACGCCGCCACAGCGCTGCTCGCGAGGCATACGCGCCGAGACCGGCGAACAGGGGCGAGCGTCTCTCACCAGGAGCGCGGCCACCGAGATTCATGACATTCTCCAGGTTTTCGGCCGCGCTCCCAGATGCACCCTGAAGATCACGACATGGCCGTCGATCCCTGGAGGTCGGTCGCGAGGCAGTCCATGAATACGACGTCTTCCAAGTCACCGCCCGTGCGATGTGCCTGGCGGCGGCGGCCTATCTCTCGAAAACCCGCGCGCCTGTAGGCGCGGATCGCCCGCTCGTTGTTGGCGAAGACGTTCAGCATCACGTTGTGAAGACCGAGGCCAGTGAAGGCGTAGTCCAGCACCAGTCGGGTCGCTTCGGTACCGTAGCCCTTGCCCCAGCAGTCCTTTTCGCCGATCAGAA
>CBJLVJ010000779.1:0-2250 GCA_966426465.1 uncultured bacterium
CAGGTGTACCAGGCTCTGGCCTGATCGATTGACGGGAATTCGAGAATCACCACGCGGCTGGGATTCCAATTGCCCTCCAGCGTTTCGGCCTTGCCGCCGCGCACGATGAACTTGCCTCCGTACGGCGCCAGCGTGTCAGGCACCTGACGCGTGTACTCCTGGTAGGCCTCCGGATCTTGCACCTCCACGTCGACAACCACGTACCCGGCCACAGGCGATAGCTCCTTTCGAACGGCGATGGCAGCCTACCAGAGCCGTTTGCTGGCCCGCCGGGCGCCTTCGGCCAGCGTGCGCAGCTTGGCCCAGGCCACCGTTGGGTGCACGCGTGGTCTGGACCGCGCGATGGTGCCAAAGCCGCAGTCCGTGCCGGCCAGCACATTGTCGCGACCGACCACCTGCGCGTAACGCTCGATCCGCTCGGCGACCAGGTCGGGATGCTCGACAAAGTTCGTTACCGTGTCGATGACGCCGGCGATCAGCACCTTACCGTCCGGGAGTGGCCGGTCCTGGAACACGCGCCACTCGTGCCCGTGGCGCGGGTTGGCGCCCTCGACGTACAGTCCGTCGGCATTGACCTGAAACAGCAGGTCGACGATGTCCGCCAGCGGCACGTCGCGCACATGTGGCCACTCGCCGTTGCCCCAGCACACGTGGAGCCGGATACGCTCGGGCGGCAAGCCGCGAATGGCCAGGTTGATTGCTTCCACATGCTGAGCCACGACGCGGCGGTACTCCGCCAGGCTCCGGTCGGCGAACTCCAGCCGATTCCAGCCCATGGCCAGGCCCGGGTCATCCAGTTGCAGAACCAGGCCAGCCTCGACAATCGCCCGATACTCGTTCGAGAGCGCCTCCGCCACCGCCATGACAAACGCTTCGTCCGATGGGTAGTAGTCGTTCTGGAAGTTCAGCCAGACCTGGCCGGGTGAGACGGCCGGCATGAATGCCTCGGCATACGCGACTCGATGGAGGCCGGCCTTGAACCTGGAGATGTCGCGCTCGATCCACTCCGGACCGCGCCACTCGATCGGTCCGTTGCAGGCCGGAAATTGCAGTGGCGCCGGCGCGACCTCCGCGTAGAACTCCGGAAACAACGTTCGCTCCACCTGCGCGGACATCGGACGTGGCTCACCATCAAAGCCCGTCAGACGCTCGGTGATGTACGCGGAGAAGCCGACGCGGCCCATCTCGCCGTCGCTGATCACGTCAATGCCGGCCTCGACCTGTTGTTCAACGGCGGCACTCACGGCCTCGGTGATGAGCTCCGCCGCACCCGCGCGCGACAGCACCTGGCGCTGGTCGCGTCCCTCCACCAGCTCCAGCACGCGCGGCGGGCGTGGCAGACTGCCGGCGTGGGTGGTGAGAATCCGCTCGCTACTGCGTATCATTCGCGGGCCCAGGCATCAGGCCGGCAGGCACGTATGGCGCTGAGGCACGCCGCCACATCACCCGGCCGCACGGTGATGAGCCGGACCATGGCTTCGTCCAGACCTGCCGACAGGCGCTTCATGGCTTCGGCGGCGCCGGAGGCCGGACCGAAGTAGCCAACCTTCAGCAGCAAGTCGTCCGGAACATCGTCGATCAACTCGGCCAGCGGAGTGCCCGCGTCGCGCCGCGCTTCGAGATCCGACAGGACCTCGTCGAAGCCCATGCGCGCGAAGTGGGCGCGGTAGCCGCGATCCTTCGGCGCGCCGGGGCGGGCCATGGCATAGCTGAGCATGTTGCCCGCGAACGCTCGACGTGCCGCAGCCAGGTCGTCGTCGATGCACACGCGGATGTACAGCGCGAATGGAACCTCGCTCGGATCTCGGCCCGCGCGGCGCGCGGCCTCCGCGACCCGCGGCCGCATCCACGCGATCTGCTCGGGCGAGCACCAGTTGGGTGTGACTCCGTCCGCACACTCGCCAGCCAGACGAAGCATCTGCGGGCCCATCGCCGCGAGGTAGAGCGGCACGACCGGCGCCCTGACTGCCAGTTGAGCACGATGCATCGTGACGGCCTTGCCGGTGTAGTCCACGGTGTCGCCTCTAAACAGGCTGCGCAGCGTATGCACGTAGTCGCGGGTGTAGGCAACCGGCGGCACGTCGGGCAGGCCCCACTGTTCGCGGAAGGGTGCCGGATACCCGCCGAGTCCGATGCCCAGCTTGAACTTGCCCCCGGTGATGTCGTTCAGCGTGGCCGATTCGGCGGCCAGCGACGGCACGCTCCAGACTGGGAATGGGATCACCGACGTGCCCACGTCCAGGCCCTCGG
>CBJLVJ010000780.1:0-2247 GCA_966426465.1 uncultured bacterium
GGTCTGGTGGTCATCATGATTGTTTTCGCCACCCTTTTCCTGCTGGCCACCCGTACAGCAGTGCGGCGCGCGACCGGGGACGAATAATGAACGTGCGCCAGGCGACACTCCTGCGCGGCATTGTGGTGTACGCCATCCTGCTCGGCTGGACGGTGTGGCTTGGCTTCCCGCTCTACTGGCTGGCAATCGCCGCCTTCAAGACGCCGCTGGCCATGACGCAGTACGCCACGTACATCCCGTGGGTTGACTTCACGCCGACCGTGGCTGCCTTCCAGAATGTCTTCGGCAAAGCGGCGGGCCTGGACCCGCGCCAGCCCTTCGCCAACAGCGTGATGATCTCGACCGGAGCCGGCGTTGTTGCCCTGCTGATCGGGTCCATGGCCGGCTACGCGCTGGCGCGCTTCCGCTATCAGATTGGCCGCATCGACAACGACCAGATTTCCAACTTCTTCCTCTCCCAGCGGTTGTTCCCCGTCGCCGTGCTGGCGGTGCCCTTTCTGATCCTGTACCGCGAGCTGAGCCTGCTCGACACGCAGATCGGCATGATCGTCGCCGAGATCGGCTTTGGGACACCGTTCGTGGCCTGGCTGATGCGCGATTTTTTCGCAAGTTTGCCGCGCGAGATCGAGGAGAGCGCGCTCATCGACGGCTGTACCCGCTTGCAGGTACTTCGGCACATCGTGTTCCCACTGGGCGCGCCGGGGCTGGTGGCAGCGTTCATCCTGGTTTTCATCGGGTCGTGGAACAATTACTTCCTCGCCCTGGTCCTCACCTTCAGCGACGCGGTAACCGTTCCCCTGTTCATCCAGACGCAGGCCCAGTACGTGACTGGCATTACGCCGTGGGCCAACATCGCCGTCATCACGCTGGTGTCCATCGTCCCGCCGGTTGTGGCTGGTCTCCTGCTCCAGCGCTACCTGACGCACGGGCTCACGTTCGGCGCTGTCAAGTAGATGGACTACGTACAGTTCGGCTCATCCGGCTTGCGAGTATCGCGGCTCGCCCTGGGCATGGGCCTGCGGGGCCAGGCAGACGAGGCCGACGCCGAGCGATTGATCCAGGTTGCATTCGAGCGGGGCATCAATCTGTTCGACTGCGCCAATGTGTACGGCCTGATGGACGATCGCGCCTTCGCCGGACGATCCGAACAGATCCTTGGGCGCGCCCTTGGCCACCACCGCGACGAGGTGGTGATCACCAGCAAGGTCGTGGCGCCGGTCGGCGCCGGCCCGAATGACCGCGGCGCTTCTCGCTACCACATACTGCGCGAAGTGGAGCGCTCTCTGGCGCGCCTCGGCACCGATCGCATCGACGTGTACTTGCTGCACAACTTCGACTCGGCTACTCCGCTCGACGAACAATTCAGAGCGCTTGACGATCTTGTCCACCAGGGCAAGGTCCGTTACGTGGGCATCTGCAATTACCAGGCATGGCAGGTGTGCCGAGCGCTGTGGGTACAGGAGCGTCTCGGCGCATCACCGCTGATCACCGTCCAGAATCCGTACAGCCTGCTGAACCGCGGTCTGGAGCATGAGATGTTCCCGCTGGTGCGGTCGCTGGGCGTGGGCATCATGGCCTACGGCCCGCTCGCGACAGGTCTGCTCAGCGGCACGTATCGCGCCGATACGCCGCCACCCGAAAACACATTGTGGGGCTCGCGTCGGCGTGGCCAGTTCGCACAGACGCTTGCCGGCCGCGCATCGGAGGTGCTGGCGGCGGTACAGTCGGTGGCTGCGTGGACCGGTGCGTCAGCTGCTCAGGTGGCCCTGCGCTGGGTGCTGGCGCATCCGGAGATCACGGTAGCTATTTCCGGCGCTGACACGGATGCGCAGCTGGAGCAGAACCTTGGCGCACTTGACGCGGTACTGTCAAAGGAAGAACTGCAGACGCTCGACGACGTGTCAGCTGGACTGAGCATGATGCTTGACGGTCCGCAGTACGGCCCGCCGGTGCCGGGCTGACTTGCTGCCGGACATCAGGCGCTGGCCGCGCGTGTGCCCGGAAGCCAGAGGACGGAGCGCCGCGGGTGAGTCGCCACGAGACTGCCGAGCGTCAATGCCGCTAGCAGCAGGGGCGGCGCATCGCTGATCCATTTGGGCGGCTCACCGCGCACCGTGCTCAAGACGATGGCCAGAATGGCCAGCGCGTACACCTGCACAGCCGACGTGTTGCCGAGCGGATCGCGACTGGCTAGCAGCGGAGCGGCCACGAGCCCGACGAACCACAGGCTGATGACGTAGTTTTCCA
>CBJLVJ010000781.1:0-2241 GCA_966426465.1 uncultured bacterium
GCTTGCAGATCCCGGCCTGCTGCTGGATGGCTTCCTGCGCGTCCGCGTCACCCATGGCGTCATTTAGGGGTTATGCCGAGATACGGCGAAAAATAGGAAATAGCGAGTCAGGCGGTCGCGGCTGCCTCCAGAACGGCTCGGAGCGGAGTCAGAGGGTCGTTCGGCACAGGCGGGTAGCTGCGTACGACCTGCCGTTCGTGGTCGAAGTCGACCACCCCGACTCCGGGGTTGGTGAAGTGCCGGCCGTCTGACAACACGCAGGTCGCGCTGCTGTCTAGCTGGAGGTCGTGCCAGCCTCGCCGGCTATCGGCCAGAACGCTGCCTTTGTAACGCCCGCTGTCCCAATCGCGTTCAAATTGCTGAAGGCTCAAGTGGCCATCTGCAGCCGCTATTTCGGCGAGCGCTAACAATTCATGCGTAGTCCAACATTTCGGTTCTCGGCAAAGTACGCGTACCGGACCTGTGAGGGTGCAAAAGTCGGCCGGGATGACTGTACCCCCTGCGCGGCATGATCTTCGGGCGATGCTTGAGTATCTCCTGCTCCTCTTCAGCCTCATCCATGCGACCGTGCGTGGCCGCGACGCGCTGATCGCCGAAAATCTCCTGCTCCGTCATCAGCTCGCGGTGCTGACCCGGCTGACCAGGAAGCGACCTCGGCTCCGTACCCGCGACAAGCTGTTCTGGGTCGTGGTCCGCGCTCTCCGCTGTGACTGGCGTCGGCACCTGGTCGTGGTCCGACCCGAAAGCGTCATCCGCTGGCATCGCCAGGCGTGGCGCCTGGTGTGGCGCTGGCGCTCGCGCGGGCCAATTGGTCGCCCGCGGCTCAGCGCCGAGGTGCGTGAACTGATTGCGACGATGGCGCGAGACAATCCTCGCTGGGGCAGCGAGCGGCTCCGCGGCGAGTTGCTGAAGCTCGGGCTGGTCGTCGTCCAAGCGCTCGATCCAGCGCTACCGGCGGCGCGGGCCGGCCCAGCCGTCGAGCCAGACCTGGCGCACCTTCCTGGCCAACCACGCCTCCCACCTCTGGGCGGCGGATCTGCTCACGGTGCAGACCCTCACCTTCAAGACGCTCTACGTGCTGGTGTTCATCGTCCATGGACGGCGGGAACTGGTGCACGTGAACGTCACCGCAAACCCGACCGCGGCCTGGGTCTGGCGCCAGCTGATCGAAGCGACACCCTGGGACAACAAGCCGCGCCATCTGCTCCATGATCACGACGCGGTATACGGCCGCGACTTCCGCCAGCAGGTCCGACGGATTGGCATCGATGCCATTGCCACGCCGATAGCGAGCCCGCGTGCGAATGCGGTGGTCGAACGATGCATCGGGACGCTCCGACGAGAGTGTTTGGACCATCTGATCATCGTCGACGAGCAGCATCTCCGGTCGGTGCTGACCGAGTTCGTTGGGTACTACAACCTGGAAAGGCCGCACCGGACACTCCGCCTCGAGACGCCGGTGCCAGTGCTGCGCTCACTCGAGGGGTCAGTGCGATCACGGCCAGTGCTCGCCGGCCTACACCACGTCTACGAGCGAGCAGCCTGACCCGCCGGCAGACTTCTGCACCCCCACAGCTATATCGACATCGATCTACGGTCGCGCCCATTGCGCATCCGTGAGCAGGGCCCGGTCCGGCACCGCTCGTGCGGCCGGCCGTGCCTCGTCGTCGGTCTCGTTCACTCCAAAGCCTACTCACGTTTGCCGGCTCAGTTGGGCTTAGCGTCAGGCGCGCGGCCATCGCGTGTCCAGGCGCTCCAGTCGCTCTTGCATCAGGTGGGCGAGGGCGGCCGGGTAACTGATGGCGTGGGCTTGGGCAAGCGGCGGCGCGAGCTGCTGGTACAGGCGGACGATGGCGCGGGCCGCCCGGAGCAGCTCTACCGGCTCCGTCGAGCAGAGCGTCTGGCGCACGGGCTCCAGGTCGGCCGCGGGTAGCGCCTTGTCCACCTTGTAAAAGCACTCGGACGCAGCCTCCGCGTCGGCGAAATCGCGGCGCAGGCGGATCAGGCCTACGCAGGAGCGGCGCAACGTTTCCAGCTCGCCGTACGCCCACCACCACTGGCCACGCGCGAACGCGGTGGCGAAGTGGGAGAGGTCGTGCCAGAACCAGACGACCAGGCGGCGCAGCTCCTCCCGCTGCTCGTCCTCGTCGGGATGGCGCCCGACGAAGGCGGCGCCCTCAAGCACGCCGGTCTTGTCCAGCAGCACCCAGTGGGGGCCGTTCGCGACCGCGCGGTACGCGC
>CBJLVJ010000782.1:0-2237 GCA_966426465.1 uncultured bacterium
GGCAGCGGGTCGACATCAAGATCTTCCCGGACATCTTCGAGCTGATGGCGCGCGAGGTGGAGACCAGCGAGCTGACCGGCCTGCCACTCATGCGCGTTCGCGACGTGGCTCTGCGCGGCTGGATGCGCTTCTTGAAGCGAGCGCTGGACGTGGCGGTCAGCTGGACCCTGCTGGTGTTTCTGTCGCCGTGGCTGCTGCTGATGGCGCTGCTGGTCAAGCTCACCTCGCCACACGGACCGATCCTGTACGTCCAGGAGCGGGTTGGCCTGGACGGGCGGCCGTTCTACATGCTCAAGTTCCGTTCGATGCGGCCCGACGCCGAAGCAGCCTCGGGACCGGTGTGGGCGGTGCCCAACGACCCGCGGCGCACGCGCCTGGGCCAGATCATTCGGCGCTTCAGCCTGGACGAGTTCCCGCAGCTGATCAACGTGCTGCTGGGCGAGATGAGCCTGGTTGGCCCGCGGCCCGAGCGGCCCGAGTTCGTCGCCCAGTTTTCGAACCTGGTGCCGCGCTACCGCGAGCGGCACATGGAAAAAGCCGGTATGACCGGCTGGGCGCAGGTCAATGGCCTGCGCGGCCAGACCAGCGTGGTCGAGCGCACCGAGTACGACCTGTTCTACGTCGAGACGTGGTCGCTGGCGTTCGACGTCAAGATTCTGCTGAAGACCCTCGCCGCGGTGATCCGAGATAAGAACGCCTACTAACGATTCCCCCGGAGGGGACCCTCGTGGGAGACAGATTCGGCGGATGACCTAAGTGGGCCTGTTCGACTTCTTCAAGAGGCTATTCGCCAGAAAACCCGCAGAACCGCTGACGGGGCTCGATCCTGCGACGACGCGGCTCGTCGTGGGATTGGGCAATCCTGGGCCCGAGTACGCAGAGACGCGGCACAACGTCGGGTTTCGCTGCGTCGACGAGCTGGCGCGGCGGTACGGCGGGGCCTGGCAGGACAAGACAAGAGCGCTCAGCAGTCTTGTCGCGGTCGCTCATCCAGGCGAAAACCTGACGATGGTGCTGGCCAAGCCGCAGACGTTCATGAATCGCAGCGGCACGGCCGTCCAACAGCTGCTCGATTTCCTCGATCTGCCGAGCGAGCGCTGCCTGGTCGTGTACGACGAGATGGACCTGCCCTTCGGCACCCTGCGGCTGAGGGAGCGCGGTAGTCCCGGCACCCACAATGGGATGCGCTCGATCGTGCGTGCCCTGGGTACGGAAAACATAGCCCGCCTGCGCATCGGCATCAGCCAGGCCTCGCCCGGCGAAGCCACATCCCACGTTCTCAGCGAGTTTGCCGCGGAAGAACGTGAGGCGGTCGAGGATCTCATCAACAGAGCCGCCGACGCCGCGCTGGCGTGGGCATTAGATGGCGCCGCCGTGGCGATGAACCGTTACAACAAAGCCTGAGTCTTTCCATGCGGCTGCATCCGCTCCTCGGCGTTCTGGACCGACACCCGAGCTTCTTGGGCCTGGTCGAGGCGCTGCGCACACCCGGCGCCGGCCGGCAGCTTCTGTCGGCCATCACGCCCGCCCGACCGTTCGCGCTGGCGGCGCTGCACGCTGCCCTCAATCGGCCGATGCTGCTCGTCGTCGGCCGGCCATCCGAGGCGCGGGGCTACGCCAACGAGCTGCGCGCGTGGGCGCGTGACCCCGACGCGGTCCTGCTGTTTCCCGAGACCGACGCGTTGCCGTACGACCGCCTGCCGAACGATCCCGACAAGCTGGCCGAACGGCTCGGCACGCTCGAACGCCTGGCGGGCGTCGCCAAAAGCACCGCTCCGCCGATCGTCGTCGCGTCAGCACGCGCCGCCATGGACCTGCTGCTCGAGCCACAGGCCTTTCGTGACAACCACCGCGTCATCAAGCGCGGTCAGAGGCTGCCGCCGGCCACCCTGGCGGCAGACTGGTTGGCGCTGGGCTACGAACCGTCGCCGCTGGTGGACTCGCCAGGCCTGTTCAGCCGGCGCGGCGGCATCCTGGATGTGTTCCCGCCAGGCGGAGAGCCGCTGCGCTTCGAGCTGTGGGGTGACGAGATCGACACCATCCGGCTGTTCGACCCCGCCACGCAGCGCTCGACGGAGCAGCTGGAATCGGCCGCGGTCGGACCGGCGCACGAAGTGCTGCCGCGACCACTCGGCGTCAGCCTGGAGCTGGACTCTGTGCGTGCACAGTTCCTCGACCCGTTCGCGCGCGACCTGAGATTGCTGCGCGAAGGTCAGCACGCCTTTCCGGCGCTCGAG
>CBJLVJ010000783.1:0-2233 GCA_966426465.1 uncultured bacterium
GTTCGAGCGCGCGCTGGGCGCAACGACGCTGCCGGCTGTCGAGGACGTGGCGCCAGACGCCTTTCTGCCATCGAGTCGATCCGTCCTGTTCAGGCGCCGCGCCTGGGAGCAGGTCGGCGGCTATCCCGAGTGGCTGGACTACTGCGAAGACCTGGTATTCGATCTGGCCTTGCAGCGCACCGGTTGCCGGTTCACCTTCGCGTCCAGCGCCATCGCCTGGTTCAGGCCGCGCCAGTCACCCCGGGCGTTCTTTCGGCAGTATTACCTGTACGCGCGCGGTGACGGGAAAGCCGGCCTGTGGTGGCGGCGACACGCCATCCGCTATGCGACGTACCTGATCGCGGCCATTGTGCTGTGGAGGCGGAGCCGAGCCGCCTGGCTGCTGCCACTGGGCGCGGCGGCGTACACGCGACGCCCCTACAGGCGGCTCAACCTCGATCGATTGACGCCCGCCGAGGCGCTCTACGTCCTGAGCCTTCCGCCGGCGATCCGCCTCGTTGGCGATGTCGCCAAGATGCTCGGCTACCCTGTCGGCGTGTGCTGGCGATTGCGCAGGGCATGGACCTCTCGATCGTCATCCTGAACTACAACACCTGCGAGCACCTGTGGGCGTGCATCAGGGCACTGCTTGCAGAGGGCTCGACCTCGCTGTCCGGAGGACCGATCCAGACCGAAGTGCTGGTGGTCGACAACGCATCGTCGGATCGCTCAGCCGAGATGGTCGCCCGCGAGTTTCCCTGGGTTGCGCTGACGCGATCCCCGCGCAATGGCGGCTTCGCCTATGGCAACAACCAGGCGCTCATGCACGCCCGCGGCGCGAAGATCCTGCTGCTCAATCCTGACACGCGCATCCCACCGGGTGCGATTGGCCGCCTGATCGACCGACTCGATGCCCACCCGGAGGCAGGCATCGTCGGCCCAAAGCTGCTGCGACCGAATGGCACCATGCACCTGGCCTGCCGCCGCTCGTTCCCCACGCCGTCGACCGCCTTCTATCGCTTCTCGGGGCTGGCGTGGCTGTTCCCCGATAGCCCCCGCTTCGGACGCTACAACCTGACCTTTGTCGATCCCGACCTGCCGCTAGAGGTCGATTCGGTGTGCGGCGCGTGCATGCTCGTGCGGCGCGAGGTGCTCGAGCGGATCGGGCTGCTCGACGAGCGCTTCTTTATGTATGGTGAAGATCTCGACTGGTGCCTTCGCGCACGCGTCGCGGGGTGGACCGTGCGCTACGAGCCTTCGGTCGTGGTGCAGCATCAGCACGGGGCGGCCAGCCGCAAGCGCGCGCTGCGCACCACGTTTCACTTTTTCCGTGCGATGGATCTGTTCTACCGGAAGCATTATGTCAACCGATACCATCCGCTCGTGACCGGCCTGGTGCGCACGACCATCTATGCGGCGCTGGGCGTGGCGCTGTTTCGGCGCCTCTTGACCAGTCCCTCGCAGCGGCGCGTAGGCTTCTAGGGCCAGTGGTTGGTCGTCTCGTTCGCAGTTTGAGCGGTCTGCGCGGGCTGTACGTCATCGCGCTGGTCGTCTCCGACCTGATCATGCTGCGGCTGGCGTTCGTGCTGGCCTACCGCATGCGGCTGCTCGGTGACTCGCGACCGGGCCAGCCGAGCGATCCGCCGAGCACGTACGACGACCTGGCCCTGCTGTGCGTGCTCGTGATCATGGTCATCTTTGCCCTGCGCCGGCTGTACATCCCGCGCCGTGGCGTGGGACGTGTCGACCTGCTGTATCAGGTGGCTGCTGCCGTCGCGCTGGGCTGGCTGGCCGCGCTCAGCGTGACCTTCTTCGTCTACCGCGCGCTCGAGCCGCCCCGTTTGATGCTGGTGTACTGGGCGCTGTTGTCGATCGGGCTGGTGTGGCTGACTCGCGTGGTCCTGGACGCGCTGCTGCGCGAGGCACACCGGCGTGGGCGCGACCTGGAGCAGGTGCTGATCGTCGGCGACGGCGAGCAGGCGCAGCTGGTCGAAGCCAAGATCCGCTCGGCGCCCGAGCTGGGCTACCGCATCGCGGGGTTCATCGGCAATGGCTCGCCCAGCCCGCGCGTCCAGCCCGTGCTCGGCGGCTTGACGGACATTCCGCGGGTGGTCCGCGACGAGGGCATCGGCGAAGTCATCATTGCCTGGGCCGGCATCAGTCACCATCAGCTGGTGGATATCGTGACTGGCTGCACCCGGCAGCGGGTCGACATCAAGATCTTCCCGGACATCTTCGAGCTGATGGCGCGCGA
>CBJLVJ010000784.1:0-2225 GCA_966426465.1 uncultured bacterium
CGGGCGGGAGGCAGCCGAAGCACGCGAGCTCTGGACCGCGGCCGAACGCGAGGCGTCGCGCATGCACCCTCCGTTCGACGGCCAGTGGTTCGCAGGATTGCTTGCCGCCCACGCATCTCCGACGTCCATGCCGGTTACTGATATACCCCCCGAGCGACCTGCCGACGAATCGCGGTCTGGAGCGGTCAAGCGCGCGCAGGATTGGGGCGAGGCTCCCGACACGATGGGTCTGGTGGGTCGCACTGACGAGCTCGCGTTGCTGCGGCGCTGGGTGCTCGATGAGGGCTGTCGGCTGGTGGCAGTCCTCGGCATGGGCGGCATCGGCAAGACGAGTCTGACGGCGAAGCTGGCGCAGGAGGTAGCGCCTGGCTTCGAGCGCATCTACTGGCGCAGCTTGCGCGATGCACCGCCGGTGAGCGACTGGCTGGCGGGCGCTATAGGTTTTTTGTCCGACCAGCAGCGGGTGCCACCGGCGGCTGAGTCGGAGCGGCTCGCGAGGTTGCTGCAGCTATTACGTGAGCGACGTTGCTTGCTGGTGCTTGACAATTCCGAGACCCTGTTCGAACCCGGTCAACGCCAGGGCCGCTATCGGACAGGCATGGCTGGCTACGGTCGCCTGCTGCTCGATGTCGGCGATACCTCGCACCGGAGCTGCCTGGTGCTGACCAGTCGCGAAGCCCCACCCGAGCTGCCCGCCTTGGCCGACGACGCGGTCCGCACGCTCCAGCTGGGCGGACTGGGCGTCGACGAAGCACAAGTGTTACTGGCGCCCAAGCAGCTGGACGGAACCGCCCAACAGTGGGCCGAACTAAACGCTCGATTCGGGGGCAACGGCCTGGCGTTGAAGGTGATCGGCGAGAGCATCCGCGAGCTCTTCGCTGGCGAGATCGGGTCCTTCCTGGACGAGGCTGGCGCTGGCCGGGTCTTCGGGGGTATTCGGCGGCTCCTGGCTGATCAGGTCGACCGCAGCTCGGCCCTCGAGCAACAGGTGCTGCGCGGCCTGGCGGTGAAACGTGAGCCAGTGCAAATGGCCGCGATCCTTGCTGCCCTCGGCCCGCTCGCCGGCCGCGGGGCTGTGCTCGAGGCGATCGAGGCACTGCGGCGACGGTCGCTGGTGGAGCGTGCCGAGGCCGTGGGTCCTGCCGCGTTCACGCTGCAGTCGGTGGTGCTGGAGTACGTGACCGATCGCCTGGTCGAGCACGTAGTCGATGAGATCGGCGGGGGCCAACCTGAAGAGCTTGTAGAACAGCCGCTCATAAAGGCGCAGGCCTATGAGTACGCGCGCCAGGCGCAAGAGCGGCTGATCGGTGCACCGATTCTTCAGCAATTGAACGTGCGCCACGGTGCAAGCGGAACAGAGGCTCGGTTACTGGCGCTACTCGAGAACTGGCGGGATCGGCCGTTGGCGGTGCAGGCCTACGGGCCGGGCAACGTGGTGAACTTGCTGCGGTTGTTACGTGGTGATCTGCGTCAGCAAAACCTGTCGCGCCTGGAGCTGCGGGAGGCTTACCTGGCGGAAGTGGACGCCCAGGATGCCAGTCTCGCAGGCGCCCACGTCGCTGAAAGTGTCTTAGCCGAGGCATTCTATTTCCCGTCGTCTATCGCTCTCAGCGCGGACGGCGCGTTACTCGCCGTAGGGACGTCCACCGGGGAGGTGTGGATGTTGCGCGTTGCCGACCGCATGCCACTGTTAGCCGTACAGGCGCACGCCGGCCTGGTCTTAGGCGTGGCGCTGTCCTCTGATGGGCGATTGCTAGCCAGCGGCGGTGGGGATGGTGTGGTGCGGGTGTGGGAGACCACAACGGGGCAGCAACTGGCGACTCTGCAGGGCCACAATGGCGTGGTGTGGGGCGTGGCACTATCCTCAGACGGCGAACTGCTGGCCAGCGGCAGCGCGGATCGAACGGTGCGGCTGTGGCAGACCACCACCGGGCGGCAGCTGGCGACCTTGCAGGGCCACGCGGGCACCGTCTGGGCCGTGGAGTTGTCTGCGGACGGTCGGCTGCTGGCCAGCGGCGGCGGGGATGGTGTGGTGCGGCTATGGGACACTGCCACTGGGCAGCCCCGGGCAACACTGCAAGGCCACACTGGCGAGGTCCTGTGCGTAGCGCTGCATGCGAGCGGTGAACTGCTGGCCAGCGGCGATGCGGATGGAATGGTACGGCTGTGGGAGACTCGCAGCGGGCAGCCCCGGGTGACCCAGCAAGGCCACCGCGGCGGAGTCT
>CBJLVJ010000785.1:0-2225 GCA_966426465.1 uncultured bacterium
TTCAGACTTTGGTCCGACACACCCGTGTGATCGGACTCGTTAAGCCCTATCGGCTGTTTTCGAGGTCAGCCAGTGCTCGTACAGGTCGGCCACAACCTCGTCGATCGGAGCGCGGTGAGTCTCCACGTCAAGAACGTCCGTGATCGCCGAGGCCTGCTCGAGCAGCTGTGTAAGCGAGACCTCGCGCGGGTCGAAGGCGTATTCGTGGCGTCCCGCCTCGCTGCGCACCAGCGCCGCTCCCGCAAGCACCAACGGCGCCATGGAGGACGTTTCCAGCGTGAGCATGCGCCGGCCAGTCAACACGCGGCGCAGCTCGGAGAAATCGCCATCGAAGGCAATCTCGCCTTCGTGCAGCAAAACGATGCGGCCGGCAAGCTGCTCCAGCTCGGCCATGTCGTGGCTGGTGACCAGGACCGACACGCCGCGCTCCCTGTTCAGCTCCTGAATAAAGGTCAGGATGCGACGCCTGGCGAGCACGTCCAGGCCCAGTGTCGGCTCGTCCAGGAGCAGGATCTCGGGTTCGTGCAACAGCGCCAGCCCCAGGTCAGCCCGCATTCGCTGGCCCAGACTGAGCTCGCGCGCGAGCGTGTGGAAGATGTCGTCCAGGCCGAGCAGCTCGCGCACCAGGCCGAGCATGCGCTCGTAGCGCGGCCGCGGGATGTTCCACACGACACGCTTCCATTCGAACGTCGCCGCGACTGGATGATCCCACCAGAGCTCGGTCCGCTGCCCGAAGACCACCCCGATGCGGCCGACGTAGCGCACACGGTCGCGGACCGGATCCATACCCAGGGCACGAACACGACCGCCGTCCGGGGCGAGCAGGCCGGACAGGAGCTTGATGGTCGTACTCTTGCCGGCTCCGTTCGGCCCGGCGTAGGCGACCACCTCGCCGCGTCGGACCGTCAGGTCGATGCCGCGCAGCGCATGGACGACGCGGATGCGGGGTCGCAACAGGTTCCCAACCAGGTCGGCCAGGCGGGCCGAGCGGACGCGCTGGCGGTACACCTTCCGTACCTCGGCGAGCTCAACGACGATGTCCGTAGTCGAGATAGCGTGTCGATCCAGTGCGGCCATAATGGCGGAGTCCACGAGTAAACAGCCAGCCGGCCAGCGCGGCAAACGCGAAGGTGGCAACGGTCAACAAGACTTCGGTGGTCCAGGCGGGCGCGTCGAGGCCCAGCAGCGCGCGTGAGGGATACCACGCCACGAGGCCGACCGGCACGATCGTCACCAGGCTGACAAGCGCCAGACCTGCCAGGCCATCCAGTGGGAACGGCGCAAGCTGGATGAGCAGTCGCCAGCTGTCGGAGTTGATTTCTTCCGCGGCCCGCGGCGCCCAGAACGCCAGGCTGCCCCACATGTACTCGAACGCGAGCACGATGACGATAGACGCGAGCACGTCGGCCACAAACAGCGCCCACCACGCTGGCGAGACGGACAGATGCAGCTCGCGGCCGGACCAGACCAGCAGTCCAAGGGCTGGCAGGAGCATGCCGGAGCCGGTGACTGGCGCGAAGCCTTCGGTCAAGAATGATGTCCACAGGGGTTGCGGTTGGATCAGCACATGGTCAAGCTGCCCACGGCCGATGCGGCGACTGATGAAGGCCATGTTGTAGTTGAAGAACAGGTCGATCAACGCACGGACGAGCAGGGCGTAGCCAAGCAGGAACAGGATCTGTGGCCGCGTCCAGGGACCGATGCCGTCGAAGCGCTCGGCGAGCAGGAACGTCGCGGTGACGGCCGCAACACCAGTTATGAAGTCCGACAGGTAGTACGTGATCGCCACCAGCGGCCCGCGCGCAAGGTACATCAGGTCCATGGTGGCGTAGAGCCGCCACAGCCGCAGCACCCTGCGGACATGCTCAGCCGCCATAGCCGACCAGCTTTTCGCGATTCGCTCGCCAGAGCCGGTCCGCGACGGGCCACAGCACGACCGCCCACACGGCCTGCGACGCCAGCAACGTCGCCGCGTTGCCGGTCCCGGTGAAGATGGCCAGTGGCGCCCAGGCCATGGCCGCGAACGGCAACCAGCTGAACACGTCGCCCAGGCCCCACGGGTAGTACGCCAGCGGCAGGAGAGCGCCCGACAGCAGGGTGGCGATTGCCGTCCGCACGTAATCGACCAGCCAGACCGGCTGCTCGAGCGCGACAGTCAGTGCCCCGAAGAATACGTCCAGAGCCAGTCCCACGG
Organism: uncultured bacterium; assembly: GCA_966426465.1. GTDB lineage: Bacteria > Chloroflexota > UBA6077 > UBA6077 > CF-72 > CF-72. The sequence continues at coordinate 2,195 of CBJLVJ010000785.1, forward strand.
TGACCGCCAGTACCAGCGAAACTACGAACAG
>CBJLVJ010000786.1:0-2223 GCA_966426465.1 uncultured bacterium
ACGACGACGTGCTTGCGCCGCGCACGGCCGAGCGCTTCGTGGAGGCCTACGGCCACGCCGGCGGCGTGATCGAGCTGGCCAAGTTCCCGCGCGCCGGCCACGGCTACGCCCGCCAGAGCGGCCCCAATGCGATGCGCACGATCGACATGCTGAACTGCTTCGTCGAACGTCAGCTCAAAGCCATCGCCAACGGCTGGTAACGGTCTTCCCCAGAGGGGACCCAGTCGGGCATTCCCCGGAGGGGACCCAGCCGGAGAGCACCTTCTCGAGGGGAGCCTGTGAGGTCTTCCTCGAAGAGAGCTCTACCCCAGAGGGGACCCACTGGGGTATTCCCCGGAGGGGACCCCACCCGAGAGGGCTTTCTCGGAGGGGAGGCCGTGAGGGCAGACCTGGCGCAGCGCGTTCGGCTTGATGGCCACATGTCAGGTCTGGAGTTGCCAGGGCTCGCGGGCGAGGAAAGCCTGCACGCGGTCGGTGTAGGTGCGCTTGTCGTGGTTGACGTAGTGGACCGCGACGTTGCGGTAGAAATCGCCGGCGAAGTAGCGCTCGTAGAGCACCTGCCGACCACCGAACGAGCTGCAGGCGATATCCCAGGCGAGCCGGAACAGGCGGATGCGCTCGGTCCCGCCGAGTGTTGCGCCCTGGTAAAAGCGCTCGATGTCCTCCATGAGATCAGGCGATTCCACCGAGGCCTGCGATGGAATATTGGCCAGTCCGCTCGATCCGAGGATCTGGAGGATTTCTACCAGCCGCGGGTACACCTCTGGAAAGAAGCTTCGGGCGGTGAGCAGGGTCTCGTGATCCGGTGCCCAGACACCACCCGGGCCGGGAGCGGCATCCGCTTCGGCAGCGCGGATGAACGCGCGCATGGTCAGGGCAGCGTGCAGTATTTCGCCAAGCCAGCGTTGAACGTGCAGCGTCTGCGCGATGCCGATCGCCTCGGCCAGCAGCGTGGCCACGCCGAGCACGAACTCCGCTTTGACCCAGTTCTTGGTGATGAACTGGTGCATGGAGTGGGTGAAGACGTTCGTGTCGCGGAACAGCGCGGCGCAGTACTCCTGGTCGCCATACAGGAAGACCCGCTCCCACGGGACCAGCACGCGATCGAACACGACGGTGCAGTCCATCTCCTCGAATCGCGAGCCGAGCGGATGATCGAACGAGGATCGGCCGATATCGAAGCTCTCGCGACAGATGAGTCGCAACCCGGGCGTGGCGATCGGTACGGCGAACGCGAACGCGCGCGGATTGCCGCTGCCCGCGTACGAGCGGGAAGGCGCCGGAGCGACAAACAGCTCGTCGGACGCCGGCGCCAGCGTGGCCAGGATCCGCGCTCCTGACATGATCAGTCCCCGGTCCGTCTCCTCCTCGACGCGCAGCGCGACAGCCCCGCCGCCTTGCTCGTCGGGGTGAACGGCCCGGTTGACCTGCGGCGCAACCAGGGTGTGCGTCAGGCACAGGTCCTGTTCGCGCACCAGCTCGTAGTAATTCTGGATGTTGCTGGCGTAGGCCGGATCGTTGTGGCCAAAGTACGCGGCGTTGGCCGCGCAGCCCATCACCATCGCGTTCAGATAGTCCGGACTCCGACCGAGCATGCCGCCACTCCACTCTGCCCAGGTCCTGACCATGTTTCGCCGCCAGATCAAGTCCTCGATACTCTGCGGCGCGATGTGGGAGAACCCGACGCGCTCGCCGGAGGTCGGTGACACGTATGTCATCTGCTCCACCCGCGATGGTTCGAGCTGGAGGTCGTACAGGGCGGCGATCGAGCGGACTCCACGACACAGGCGTGGATCGCGCGTGACGTCCTCCACGCGCTCGCCGTCGAGCCACACCTCGCGGTCGTCGCGCAGGCGTTCAAGATAGGTCGCACCATTTCTAGCGCCCATGGCTCGCCTCCTCCGCCAGGCTCGAGCGCGCAAACGCGGGCATCACCTCGTCGGCGAACAGGCGCATCGAACGGCGTACCTGGTCTGACGGCAACCCGCCGAAATTCATCCAGCACACCAGCTCGCCCACTCCAGCATCGGCCAGCTCGGCCACCCGTCGGCGAACGGTGGCGGGCGAGCCGATCAGCAGCGCGTCTTCAATCAGGTCCTCCCAGCGCCGCGCGGTGGCGCGTCTGACCATCTCGTCGGCTTGCTGGCGGACAGCCGCGCTCAGGCCGCTCAGGCCATCGGCCCGCAGCGAACGGGCGAACGAGTCGAGATACCAGCGCTCGTG
>CBJLVJ010000787.1:0-2216 GCA_966426465.1 uncultured bacterium
CCGAAACGGATGGGTTGCGGAGGACACGCCCCTGGCCTTCTATCCCACGGGCGATCCAGACGCGGCGTACACCGAGCTGCCCGCCGGGTCAGCGGTAGAGGTGACGGGACGGGTGCAGGGCGACGATGGCGAGGACTGGTATCGCACCGCGGATGGCGACTACCTGCCAGTCAGCGCCGTTGATTTCCCGAGCGCGCCGTCAGCGCCCGTCGTATCGGCAGCCGCACCAACCGTTGGGCAGACGTTCGGTGGCAACTGGATTGACGTCAACCTGAATCTGCCGGCGCGCATGACCGCCTATTCGGGAAGCACGCCCGTGCGCTCGATGCTGGTGATCATCGGGCGCGGGCCAATGGCCACGCCGACGGGCACTTTCAGCATCCTTCGGCGGGTGGCCAACGAGACGATGGATTCAGCCACGGTCGGCATCCCGCGCAACTCGAAGGATGGCTATTACCTGACCGGCGTGCTCTTCACGCAGTACTTCCTGGCCGGGGGCCAATCGATTCACTACAACTACTGGTCCAGCAACTGGGGTTACCCGGGCTCGCACGGCTGCCTCGGCCTGTCGTATGCCGACGCCGCGTATATCTGGAACTTTGCCGGGATCGGCACGGTTGTGCGCGTTCACTACTGAGCCGTACCCACGAAAATCCCCCATGTGGGGGGAATACTGGCCATTTCGGGTCCGATGGTTGAGGTATGGAACAGTTCTGGACTCGCGCACCGCAGCTCCTGCGCATCGGGCTGCTCGTCTCCGCCATCGTGGGCATGGTTCTCGGCGGCGCCGCCGACGGTTACTGGACCTGACCTCTGGTCGCCGTCGCTCGGCTGGGGGCGCGTCAGATCAGTCCGTGTCGAGCCACCCAGGCGGCAATCTCCGCTCGCGTCCCCACCTGTAGCTTCGTAAACACGTTCTTGACGTGACTCTCGACGGTCTTCACCGAGAGCACCAGCATCTCGGCAATCTGCCGATTTGACCGACCCTGCCCGATCAGCCGGGCGATCTCCCGCTCGCGCGGGCTGAGCCGCTCGACCTCGCTAGCGGAGTCGGGCTCAACGACCGCATCAGGCGGCTCATCCTGTAGCGCCAGGCCGATGACCTGTTCGAGGGCCATACCGCGACCTTCTTGCCAGGCGGACTGGAATGCTTCCGGTCGGATGCTTCGACGACGCACACGTTCGACTACTTCGGTGAGCCTCGTCCGATCGACGGCGGCAACCGGCGCTCCTAGCCTGTCACGCAGCGCCTCGGCAGCACCGAGCAGGCGTGCTGCCCGTCGCGGCTGTCGGTCAGCGACGAGGGCCGCCAGCCCTTCGAAGCACTCGGGCATGTGCAGGATGTCGCCCAGCGCACGTCGGAGCTGGAGCGCCTCGCTGAACGCGGCGGCCGCCGCCGTGCGATCTCCGTCGGCGAGCATGACCTGGCCCAGGTTGGCGAGCGAGTTGGCTGCCCCCCACTCCTCGCCGATCGACCGGAACAGTTCCAGCGCTTCCCGAAACAGGCGCGCCGCGCGCACAGTATCGCCTTGCTCGCGCGCAATCAGCGCACGGCTGCCGACGGCGTTGGCCTGACCGCCACGGTCGCCGACGGCGACGTAGAGGCGCTGAGCGCGCTCGAACAGCTGCCGAGCATCCTCCAGGCGACCCGTCCCCCACGCGACCAGTCCAATGTTCACCAGAGCGCCAGCCTGGCGGTCGAGGTCGCCGAGCGAGCGCCACAGCTCCAGGCTTTCATTAAGGTAGGCGACTGCCTTGTCGTGATCGTGCTGCATGCCTGCCAGCACACCGGCCGCGTTCAGCGCGACCGCTCGCACCCGGGCTTCCACCGCATCGCCCCGCGACAGCGCCGGCTCGAGCCACTGGCGTGCCTCCGTCATGTGCCCACGCGCAATCCAGAATCGATACAGCGCACCAGCGAGCTGCAGGCCGACGGCCAGGTCGCCGGCGGTTGTCGCCCACTCGAACACGGAGCGGAAGTTGCCGTACTCGAGTGCGAGCTGATCGAGCGCGGCTGCCGTGCCAGGCCCGCGCAGCGACGCCTGGAGCTGATCGGCCAGGCTCAGGTAGTACCGCGCATGCCTGGCCCGCACCTCGTCCTGCTCGCCGTGTCGCGCAAGCTGGTCTGACGCGTAGCCGCGGATGGTTTCGAGCAGCCAGAAGCGCGGGGTATCGGATGCCTGCTCGGACACCCGAACCAGGCTCTTGGCCACCAG
>CBJLVJ010000788.1:0-2215 GCA_966426465.1 uncultured bacterium
CTCTAAGGAAAGTGTCGCGTTGGTGGCGAACTAATTGCGACGCGACAATTTTCTGGGCCATTCCGTGCACGTGCGCAGAAGTTGAGAAGCGCGAGCGGCGCGCCTGGGCGGCGACGTCCGCCATGTTGTCTGGCCGACCCCGCAGCGCGACAAATTGTCGCGCGCTGGTGGTGCCGGGACTGTAGCCAGAGCCCGCGCTGGCAGGACGCGATCGTCTGCGTGCGCCAACGGGAGGGGCGGGGCTTCGCCGAGGCCTGCCAGCGCCTGGGCGCCTCAGCGAGCGAGCTGGGCGTGGTGGGGCCGTTGTCGCCGCGACGATGGTCGGCAGCAGGGCACCCGTCGAGGTCTCGACCACCAGCGGCGCCCATCGTGACGGCGCAGGCGCCGCTGCCCGAACCGGCCGAGGACGTGGAGCCGAGCGCTGGGGATTTGCAGCGCTCGGCCAGTGGGCAGCCGGCCTGGGTGCGCATCTCGCGCGGGATCGTGCTGCCGTGGCTGCTGGACGGCCAACTCTGGCAGCTGAAGATCCGCACCAATCGGCAGGACCCGAAGTACCTGGCCATCGCTGGCGGGCACCCGTGCCTGTTCGGGGCCGACACCCTGGTTCCAGGTGAGCCGGCTATCCTGGCTGAGGGCGAGTTCGACGCGCTGCTGCGGTGGCAGGAGGTCGGCGATCTGGTCGGGGTGGCCACCCTGGGCAGTTGCAACAAGGGTATCAGCGCCAAGGCGCTGCGCTACCTGCTCGGTTGCCCCCAGCTGCTGGTGGCCTACGACGTCGACGCTGAGGGTGAGAAAGGTGTCAAGCGTCGTAAGCATTGCACGTCGCTCAACAAATGGACGCGCGACGAGCTGGCAGATCACCGCGTCAGCGCGTATTAGGCACATCGACCCGATAACCTCCGTTTAGCGGGGCGACGCCGGCGTCAGAGTGCGCCTTCTGTGCATGACCACGCGTTCTGGCTCGATCTGGCGAGGCCGCTATGTTCGAGAGTTCCCCCACCTGCGCCAGGAACTGCGCAGTAGGCGCAGTCTACGCAATCAGGTAACGTCGTGGCTCGGCGGCGAGAGCCACCGGTATGAGTCGCAATGACACGCGATCCGGGTCCTGAGCACCGAACTCCGCTTCACTACGCGGCGCTGGAGAACAACGTGGCCGAAGTCACCCAATTGCTCGACGGTGCGGCGGACCCCAATGCTGCAGACCGTCTCGGCTTTACTCCGCTGCACCTCGCAGCGCAAACCTGGTCGCTAGATGCGGCACGACTTCTCCTGGACAGAGGCGCCGAAGTCGATGCTACAAACTCGTATGGCAACACTCCACTTTTCATCGCAGTATTCAATTCAAAAGGGAGAGGCGACCTGATAGAGCTTCTGAGAAATCATGGGGCTGACCCTCTCAAGGCCAACAAGAGTGGGCAAACACCCGTGGGACTGGCACGCTTGATAGGCAACTACGACGTAGCGCGTTTCTTTTCTGATATTCCCAATTACTAGCTTGCTGAGCCCGCTACGGAGCGTGGCCCAGCACTGCCGCTGGCCGGCAACGGCCACCGGCTATTGCGCTCAGCCGGCAGCCTGGAGCGCGTCCTCGACTTCGCACGCATCCGCCAGACGTTCGGCCCCGCTCGCTAAACGGAGGTTTCCCCCGCAAATCTCTTGTGGCTGAGGGTCGCTAGTACCGGACGGCGCTGAAGCGCCGGGAGATGCAAGCGGGCCGGATACGATGGGGCATCTTGTGGGTCGGGGTGGCAGGCATGCCTGGACCGAAACCTCCCGAAGTGGTGCTGAGCGCGGCGGAGCGGCGCGAACTTGAGCGCCTGGTGTGTGCCCAGAAGACGGGCCAGGCGGTGGTGCGCCGCGCCCGCGTCGTGCTGTTGGCAGCGCTGGGGTACACCAATCTGGCCATCGCCCAGCAGGTACCGATGGACGAGGAAGCGGTGGGGCTGTGGCGGCGCCGCTGGGTGGCCGTGCAAACGGTGCCGCTGGACGAGCTGAACGTGGCCGAGCGCCTGGCCGACGCGCCGCGCCCAGGCCACCAGCCCCGCCTGAGCCCCGAGCAGGTGTGCCAGATCGTGGCCTTGGCCTGTGAGCAGCCAAGCGGCTCGGGCCGACCGATCAGCCATTGGAGCCACCGTGAGCTGGCTGACGAGATCGTGCGGCGGGGCATCACTGATCGCATCTCGCCGCGCCATGCCGCGCGGCTGTTGAAAAGCGG
>CBJLVJ010000789.1:0-2210 GCA_966426465.1 uncultured bacterium
GCAACAGTGCTGCCGCGCCAACAGCTTTCAACGCGACGACCATCTCGGGCGTGAGTACTTGAGCGACCAGCCGTTGGAGGAGGTCGTCCACGTCTGAAGGTTGAGGCGGTTGTGGCGGTTGCTGGTCCACGTTCAAATGGATCAGGCTCAGGATCAGGTAGATCAACCACTCGAGCACGTACGCCAGCGGAATCACGATGGCGTACAGCAACAGGAGGACAACGGTTCCGAGGAGATCGAACAGCGGCCGCGTGGCGACGATCAGCAAGTTGAAAGACACCAGCTGGCCGAGCACGAGCGCGACGAGCACGATCAATCCGGCCACCACGACCAGGACGCTGAACCACTGCGTGTTGAGCGCAAGCGCGCGAGTACGGGTACGAAGGCTCTCGAGGCGACCGAGCGCCAGGGTCAGCAGGCTGGCGAAGAAGAACCCCACCACGAACGGAGTCGTCTCAGCCTCGAGCGGCGCCAGCACACTCGGTCGGGTGGTTATCGCCATAACGAGCGCGAAGGTGATGAGCAGGCCGATCCCCCAGCGGAACGCGCCCTCCACGTCCGCATAGCCAGGCCATTGAGCGCCGAGTCGCAGGCCACGCCACCACAGGTACAGGGCCACACCGAACGCCAGCACAGGCGCAGAGACCTGGCCGATGACCGCGGCCACCGCGGCTACGAACGGGCCAAGCCAGTCGACGATGCCGCCCCCGGAATAGTGATCCATGCGAACGGCGCCTGCGGCGGCGGCGGCGCCTACCCCGGCCAGTGCCAGTCGCAGGCCACGGCGGGTAACTGCCACGCGGCCGAGCGCCTGAGTCGCGATCGCGCCCAGCACGATCAAACCGAACACGTTCGGCGCCGACACCAGGGGCCGCGGCGCGCCACCGCTCCACAGCCCCAGCAACACCGACCAGGGATACACCCAGCACAGATCCATAGCTACCAGACCGATGGTCAGAGCAAGACGGTTCATCGCGTGTCGTCGATGCGGATGGCGTAGGCCGGCATGCCGTCGAGCGGCGCCACTGGATGGTCGGCTGCCGTAACGAACAGCAGCACCGGCCGGTGCCCGCCGCGCTTGAGTCGCTGCAACTGGTTCATGAGCGCCTCGCCAACGACGGCGCTCACCATGACCACCGTTGTGCCAAACGCGAGATCGCGGCTTTCGAGCTCGACCAGGGCATCCGGCGACATGCTCGCCAGGGGGACGAGCCTGGCCAGCGCTTCAAAGATGTGCATCAACTGGTGCGGGTCGCGGCTCGGCGGCAGGCGCACGACAGCGTTCGAGCGGAACAGCCGGGCGTTCGCCGACAGGCCGACCGGTAGCCCGCGCTCGGCGGCCCAGTTGGCAACCGATGCCGCCGTGGTGATCGCCGCCTCCAGCGCGTCGGGGTCGTAGCCCTGCCATGACCAGTTCTGGTCCGAGGTGCTCACGTTGAGCAGCACATGCACGCGATGCGTGGTCGTGGGCTCGAGCAGCTTCACCTGGAGCTTCTGGTCCGGCGCGCGCGCTGTCGCTTTCCAGTGGAGCCGGCGCGGGCTGTCGCCGGGCCGATAGTCGCGGACGCCGACCGCCCGCATCGGGTCCTCGAACAGCCACTGTCGCTGGAGTGGCACCTCGCCGAACGGATTGGCGGCCGGCAGGCCGAGCCGATCGAGGCTCACCAGCCTGGGATACACGAGCAGGTAGTCCTCGCCGGCGATGTCGAGCTCGCGTGTGCGCAGGCCGAACACGTCGCCCGTACGCAACACGGCGGGACCGAATGCGTGGAAGCCGCGCGCTGCGCATCTCACCCGATACTGGCGCCGCACCCGCTCGTACCAGCGCACCGACAGCAGCATGGTCAGCAACCGTCGACCCGGGATGTGCGACGGCCCGAGGTGGGCCGGCGCCAGCGTCAGGCCCGCGTCGGGCACGCTGTCTTCGATTTCGAGCCAGGCCAGCGGCAGCGGCTTGGCGTTGACGATCTCCACCGTGAGCGACACTTCTTCGCCGAAGAACGCCCGCGTCTGGCCCAGTTTGCGGCGGTAGCTCAAGCCGACCAGGCAATAGCGCTCCCAGACCTGCGACACGCCCAGCACCAGCAGCAGGATCACCGCCACGACGAACAGCTGCCCCTCCCTGAGCAGCAAGCTGACCGCCAGCAACCCCCCGATCAGCCACAGCCACCCCTCAGCCTTCACCTTCGGTGGGCCCCTCTGGTGCGAAG
>CBJLVJ010000790.1:0-2209 GCA_966426465.1 uncultured bacterium
TGTGTACATCAAGCAGCGTCCCGACCAGTTGCCCTTCCTGTGGCAATGGAAGCAACTGGGCCGCGGCGCGTACGTTGGCGGGGTGGAGCCGGCAAATTGCTTCGGCCGCGGCCGTGCCGACGACCGCCAGCGGGGCACGTTGCAGTTTTTGAAGGCAGGCGAGGTGCGTTCCATCTCACTGGAGGTGGGCGTGCTCGATTCAGGAGCGGCCATTGCCACGGTGGAAGAGGCTGCTGGTCAGACGTTGTCCGACTCATGAGCGATCGCCATCGAGCTCGCCCGTGAGCGCGTTCAGGGCATCAGGTCGTGAACGATGGCTCCGTCGGGCACTGGCGGCCATGCACGGTGGAGCGGATAGCGCGGCGACGGACCGGCCTCGGCGATCTGATTGGCTCGCTCACGGGCATCGGCGATGTGGCGGGCATGCACACGCAAGGCGGCGAGTTTCACCGTGTCGGCCGCTGAGATGTCGATCCAGGTATTGGGCTGTCCGTCGGGCGCGTCGGCGATACCCATCTGGGCCGCACGGTCCGGCGGGACCGCGTCGTAAAACAGCGCGTGGAGCGGCAGGCCCTCGGCTTTGCCGCGCTCGAAGGCATCCGACGTTGCCCGGCTCACCGCCACGTGATCGGAGTGGCGGGTGATACCAGCCGGGCCGAACGTGATGACCACATCTGGGCGGAACCCGCGCAGTCGCTGCAGGACCACCGCCACGATCTCGTCCGCAGGCAGCTGCTCGAGCGTGCCGTCCGGGTAGTCCATGACCTCGGTTTCGGCATAGCCGATCAGGTCGGCTACTTCTCGCAGATCCGCCTCGCGCGCTTCCGCCAGCTCGGCCGGCGAGGGCGGCGGCTGCCGCGTAGGCTGGCCGCGCTCGCCCCGAGTGAGCCACAGACCGCGCAGCATCGCGCCGCGGCGGGCCTGGGTTGCCAGCAGGGCGCTCGGACCGAAGCTCTCGTCGTCCGGATGGGCGTACACGGTGAGGATTCGCATGAGCGCGACTGAAACCTCTAGATAGCGGAGTATTCGGCTGCCGGTAAATGCGGCATGACTTCGGACGCAACCAGCTCGTACGAGCGCAATCGGTCGGCGTGAGCGTGTACCACCGTGGTGAGCATCAACTCGTCGGCGGACGTTCGCTCGAGTAGCTCGGTCAAACCGCGCAGCACGGTCATCGGCCCGCCGATCACCTGATGCTGCAGCCGATTCCTCACGAATGCGCGCTCATCCGGGCTGTAGGGATAGGCGGCCGCTTCCTCGGGCGTGGGCAACAGGCCCGGCCGCCCCGACCGCAGCCGCAGAAATGACAATGCGCTGGGAAGCGCCATCCAGGCAGCGCGCTCATCCGCATCGGCGCACACGACGGCCACGGCCACCAGCGCGTATGGCTGCTGAAGCTGCGCGGAAGGCCTGAACAGCGAGCGGTAGGCCGCCAGCGCTGGCAGCGTGTTCTCGGGCATGAAATGGTGAGCGAACGCGAACGGCAGGCCCAGGTACGCGGCAACCTGAGCGCTGTACGTGCTCGAACCCAGCAGCCAGAACGCGGGGACGTTGCCCTGGGCCGGTACCGCCGTGATCTGGCCGAAGGGCTGCTCAGACAGCCCACCGAGGTCGCCGTTGAAGAATCCCAGCAACTGACCGAGCTCGCGCGGGAAATCGTCGACGGAATGGTCGTGCGTACCGCGCAGGAGCGCGGCGGTCAACTGATCGGTGCCGGGGGCACGGCCGATGCCCAGGTCGATGCGCCCGGGATGGAATGCCTCGAGCATGCCGAACTGCTCGGCTACTGCCAGAGGCGCGTGGTTCGACAACATGACGCCGCCCGAGCCGACGCGGATGGTCGAGGTGACGTCGGCGATGTGGCCGATCAAGACCGCGGGCGAGGAGCTGGCGATGCCCGGCATGTTGTGGTGCTCGGCCACCCAGTAGCGGTAGTAGCCCAGGCGCTCGACGCGTCGAGCCAGGTCCAGGCTGTTGCGCAGTGCCACGGCCGAGGTGGCCCCGCTGGGCACAGGCGCCAGATCCAGGACGGACAACGGAACGTGTCGCGTGGCAGCCATGCTGGAAACAACTGTAGACGAGGGGCGCGCGACTACAGGCTTGTTTCGCACGTTTAAGCGCGATAGGCGGGCCGGACCATATACACCCGCACCCGAATCGTTCTAAAGTGGGTACCTCGTCGGGCCACGCAGGCCCGCCCTGGAGGCCG
>CBJLVJ010000791.1:0-2200 GCA_966426465.1 uncultured bacterium
CGCAGAACCTCCTGGAGGTCGACCGGCTGGGTGCTCACGCCGAGGTAGGCCCGTCGCAACGTGCCGCCGCTGACGATGCACTGGACGTGCGCATCCAGCGTGTCGACGGGAATGCCGACCGGATCGCCGCCGGCCAGGTGGGCGCTCAGCAGGCCGACGGCGCGACCGCTGACGTCGACCAGCGCGCCACCCGACAGTCCCGGCAGCAGGGCCACATCGGCACGAATATAGGACTCGAGCAGGCCACCCTGGGCCGTGCGCCAGGCGCCGCCGACGGAGCTGATCGCGCCGAAGCTGGCCACCGGCTCCGGCGTGCCGGGTCGGCCGACCGCCAGGACGAGATGGCCCGCCGACAGGCTACCCGCAGGGGCTCGCTCGATGGCCTGGAGCGCAGCTCCGGCAACGGTCAGAATGGCCAGGTCGCTGCCTGGATCGCGACCGACGAGTCGGGCGGCGCGTTGGGTGCCGTCGGGCGCGGTGATCGACAGATCGGTGTCGCGCTCGAGAACGTGCGAGGCGGTCAGCACGTGGTCGTCGTGCCAGACGATGCCACTGGCGGGAAAGCGGCGGCGGCCGTGCACGCCCACCACGGAACGGCCGGCGCGCTGGACCGCGCTGGCCAGACCGTCCGACACGCTGGCCAACAGGCCGCTGGCTGTATCTGAAAGTGTCATGGACCAGGTATAGGCCTTAACCCGGAGGACGTACATCGTCGTATCAGACAGGTAGCGCCCTATCCAATCGGGGAGTTCGCAACCAGATAGCGCCTGGCTCGAGCGCCTTCTTCTTTTTTTGAGCTATCGCACCCGATTACTCGGAGCGGATAGGCTCGGATTTGGTTTTGGCGTTGGCGGCGCTGCGCAGCCAGGCGAGGAAGCCGGGGCTGGCGCAGGCGAGGTCCCAGTCCATCTGCAGGTCGCTGGCGACGGCCTGGGCGGGGCCGGTGCCCGGGCCGGCGGTGACGACGACCACCGCTTCGGCCAGCGCGGCGCTGAACAGGGGCGGATCGGGATCGACCCCCTCGATGTGCTCCAGCAGCTGCAGCTTGAGCTGTTGCACGGGGCCCATCTCGACGTTGCGCTTCTTGCGCATGGCCATGGAGGCCACGAGCTGGCGTTCGAGCGCGCAGAACTCGGCCGGTCGCAGCGGAGCTTCGGACTCAGCCGCCATCATTCACTCCCGCGGAGCTTCGGACGCAGCCGCCATCGCTCGCTCTCCAGGTCACTTTCACTCCTGGAGCTGCCATCGTCCGCTGCGTTCGACCACGGCCCTGTCGGCGGCGAGTTTTTCGAGGTTGGCTCGCACGTTGCGGGCGGCCATCGGCGCGAGACCGGGCGGCACCTCGGTATAGATCGCGCCGACCAGCTCGTCGACCGTGGACGGACCGCGCGACGCGAGCGCGTCCACCACCTGGCGCACGCGCTCCTGCCGGTGGGCCAGGTACTCCCTGAGCTTGCCAGGCGCATCGTCGACGATCGGTCCGTGGCCCGGGTAGATGGTCCGCGGCGCAAATGTCAGCAGCCGTTCGAGCGAGCCGAGATAGTCCACCAGCGCGCCCGGCTCATCGTCGACCACCACCGTGCCCGTGCCGGCCACCAGGTCGCCGGTGAACAGCGCACCCTCGGCTGGATCCCAGAAGCACAGGCTCTCGCGCGTGTGGCCGGGCGTTGCCAGCGCGCAAAGCCGACCAAAGGCGATCTCACCGTCCCCTACCGGGCGCTGGACGCCAGGCAGATCGGCGTGCCCGACCAGCGTCGCGCCTGTCGCGCGGCACAGCGGCAGCGCGGCCGGCAGGTGGTCCAGGTGGCGGTGCGTTACCAGCACCGTGGTGAGCGTGCCCAGCGGCGCGGCAGCCCGCAGGATGGCCTCGACGTGCCGCGGCTCGTCTGGCCCCGGGTCGATCGCGGCCAGGCGGCCCTCGCCGTCGCCGACCAGGTACGTGTTGGTACCGGTCAGCGTCATTGGCCCGGGATTCGGGGCGATTACCCGCTCGATCACCTCGATCAGAGTACCGGCAGCTGAATCTCGCCGTCGCCCACAAGGCGCACTGGCACGCGCATCGCTCGCCACTGGGTGCCTGGCCAGCAGTTGCGACCGCTGCTCACGTCCCACCGCCAGCCGTGCCAGGGGCAGACCAGCTCGCCGCCTTCGAGCACGCCTCGGCCGAGCGGACCGCCGTTGTGCGGGCAATTGTTGTCGA
>CBJLVJ010000792.1:0-2198 GCA_966426465.1 uncultured bacterium
CTCGACGCCCACCCGGACGTGGTCACGGTCTGGTTAGCCGTCAACGACCTGAATGGGCGCGTACCGCTCGAGCAGTACGCCGCGCAGCTGGACACGCTCCTGACGCAACTCGACGGCACACACGCTCGCGTCCTGGTTGGCAACGTGCCCGACCTTGGCCGCCTGGCGGCCTATCGCGGCGTCGATCCCGCGCCCCTGCAGGCCGAGGTCGATCGCTGGAACGACGTGATCGCGGGCACCACGGCCCGACACGGCGCCACGCTGGTCGACCTCTACGCGCACTGGCAGGAGGTCGCGCAACATCCCGAGTACCTGTCCGCTGACGGCTTCCATCCCAGCTCGGAGGGCTATCAGGCGCTGGCCGAAGTCTTCAGCGAGGCACTGCCAGGTGCTGGGGCGTAAACCCAGAGTAGCGCTCGACCAATCTCAGCCGCTGTCGACAGTGGTCGTCGAAGCGCGTGAGCTGTCCAAGACGTACGTGATGGGCCGCGTGCGCGTGCCAGCGCTGCGCGAGGTCAACCTGCGCATCGAGCGGGGTGAGATCGTCGCCATTGTGGGTCCATCAGGCTGTGGCAAGACGACCCTGCTGCACTGTTTGTCGGGGCTTGAAGATTTTGAGTCGGGCGAAGTGCTGCTCGAGGGCCGCAGCCTGGCCCGTCTGTCGGATGGGCAAAAGGCCGACCAGCGCGCGCGGCGCATGGGCTTTGTGTTTCAAAGCTACAACCTGCTGCCCGTGCTGAACGCGCTCGAAAACGTCGAGCTGCCGCTGCTGCTGGCCGGCCGTTCGGCGGGCGAAGCCCGGCGGCGGGCGCTGCGCGCGCTCGAGGTGGTGGGACTCGAAAACCGGCTGCATCACAAGCCAAGCGAGCTCTCCGGGGGTCAGCAGCAACGCGTGGCCATCGCGCGTGCCCTGGCACCCGAGCCGGCGGTCATCTTTGCCGACGAGCCGACGGGCAACCTGGACTCGGATTCGGCGGAAGAGGTGATGCAGCTGATCGACCGACTCAACGGCGAAAACGGGCAGACGTTCGTGCTCGTCACCCATGCCCGCGAGGTCGCTGAGCACGCACGCCGCATCGTGCGCATGCGCGACGGCGAGATCGTGGCCGACTCGAGCGAATTCCGGGCCGCGCGCTGAGCTGACGTGCGCAGCCTGTTCGGCCTCTCGCAAGATGGCCTGTTGCTTGGCCTGGCGGTACTGGCGGCCATCGTGGTTGCCGTCCTTGGCCTGGCTGCCTGGCGCAACCCGCTGCTGCCGCGGCTCGCCTGGCGCAACCTGCCACGCCGACCCGGCTTCGCCGCGCTGATCACGCTCGGGCTGACGATCGGCACGGTCATTCTGTCCAGCGCGTTCACGACTGGCGACACGATGAGCCAGTCCGTGCGCACGGTCGTGGCCGGCGTGCTCGGCAGCGCCGACGAGGTAGTGTTCATCCCCGCCGCCGCGCAGCGTTCGGGCTTCGACCTGGCGCAGTCGGTCGCCAGTGGCTCGCTGCTGACGGGCGTCACCAGCTATTTCCCTGCCAGCGACGTGCAACACGTCCAGGACCTGGTGCGCAACGATCCGCGCGTGGCGGCCGTGGTTCCGGTGGCGCTCGAGCAAGCGGCGGTGGCCAGCGAGGGCCAGGCCTTCGCGGCCCAGATCAACCTGCTGGGCGTACCACCGCAGGACGCGCTCACGTTGCAGCCCGTCGACGGTGAACGGACCAGGGTGAAGGTCGACGACCTGGGGCCCGACGAGGTCTACCTGAACACCGAGGCCGCGACCGGCTTAAGCGTCTCGGCTGGCCAGCGGGTGCACGCCTACGGTTTACCGAATGGCGCGGAAGCGACGTGGACCGTCAAGGCAATCACGCGCCTGGGTGACCTCGGCGGCGGTCAGTCGACGATCTTCTTGCCGCTGGCGAGATTGCAGGATCTTGCAAGCCGATCGGACCAGGTCAACGAGGTGCTGGTGGTCAACAGCGGCGATCCGGCCGAACGCCTGAAAAGCTCGTGGCCCGTGACTGTCGAGCTGCGCTCGGCCTTCGTCGACGACCCGACGGCGCGACGGCTGTTCCGCGTCCTGTCCTCGCCGCCTGCGCGCGACCTGCTCGCGCGGGCGATCGCCAGCCCCGATACGTCGGCGCTGCTGGCAGCGAAACTCCGCCGGCTGGAGTCGGCCCTCGAGCGGCCCGCCGCGGCGAACGACGCCGAGT
>CBJLVJ010000793.1:0-2193 GCA_966426465.1 uncultured bacterium
CGGTGGCCACGCCGCAGCGCGTGCTCCATGACGAAGTCGCGCACGCTGAGCCCCGGGCTTGCCACGGCGGGCGACGCATCCATCACCGTCGTCACGGGCACGCCATCCAGCACGCTGCGCACAGCCAGCTGCTGACGTGAGCCTTCGGCGCCGGTGTTCAAGAACCAGCCGATGAACGCGATCCACAAACCACCAAAGAGGTCTCCGCCCAAGACCTGCACGACACCCCAGGCGATCAGCAGGAACGCGAAAACCGGACCGACGTACGAGGCAACACGCGTGGCCCGCGCCATGTCACCGGTAAGTGCCCACACGATCGAGCGCAGCACTCGCCCGCCGTCGAGCGGGAAGCCAGGCACGATATTGAACAACCCCAGCAGCAGATTGGTGAAGGCCAGATAGCCCGCCAGTGCGTTGACGGCTGAGGCGGCTGGCGTCGCCTGAGCGATCACCCAGAACACTGCCGCGAGCAACAAGCTGATCACTGGGCCCACGACAGCGACGAGGAACTCGTCTCGGGCGCTCGTTGCTTCCTGGGCAATGCTGGAGATGCCACCGAAGATGAACAGGGTGATGTTCTCGACGCGCAGGCCGCGCGCGGTGGCTACGAGCGAATGACCCAGCTCGTGCACGAGCACCGATGCGAATAACAGTAACGCCGCGGCAAGGCCGAGGACCCAATCCGTACTCGCGCTCAGGCTACGGTTGGTGCTCGGAAAGTAGCCCACGGCCAGCGACCACGAGATGAAAAACAGTGCCAACAGCCAGGTGTAGTGGACACGAACCTCAATTCCCGCGACGGTGCCCACCTTGAACGAGCCTTGCATTACCCGTCCTCCTCTGCGTTTCAGTCACATCGTCTCGTGGGGGCGAGCCCGCGTCACGTGCCTGAAGGAGGGCAGCGTATCCTACTTTCGGCGGTGGCGCCGTCGATCAGGCGACCCGAATTGGCTTGACGTCAGCGGTCGCGGCGGGACAGGAAGGTGTGGAACCACCACACGAAGGTAACGCCGGCGACGAGCCAGGCTCCCACCAGCGGCAGGTAGGCTGGGCCGGCCAGCGGCTGGCCGAAGGCGAGCATCAGCACCGCGAACGCCACGACGCCGAACAGGAACAGCGCAATTTCGACGCGATCCAGTCCGCGTGGCGGAGGCGGCGAATCGTTCGAGGCGCCTGGCACCGACTAGCGCCAGGCGGAGCCGACCAGCGGGGACTCGGGTTCGGCTGCGCCTTCTTTCTCGGGTTCGGCCACGCCTTCTTTCGACGTGGCAGTGGCCCCTTCCGGCGAGGACTCGTCTTCGGATTTGCCGCCCGCCGCATAGCGCATCAGAAAGAACGCCGCGGCGAGCATCACCGCTGGCAGCGCGATCACGAGCTCTTCGCCCTCATGTGCAAAGAGCACCAACCACGCTGCCAGCAGTGCGCGAATCATCTCAGATCAGCTTGGGATTGACGCTGGAGGCGATGGTCGCCCTGCTGGGAGAACCGCTCGCGTCCTGGAACAACAGCTGGCCGGCCACTTCGATACGCGGCCGGTTGACTTCGATCATGCGTGTGTCGCGCCAGACGGGGTCGCGCAGCGTGAGGCTGAGCGTCTTCGTCTCACCGGGCGCGATGGTCGGTTGCGGCGCGATCGACATGACGTGTTCGGCGCCCGTGCCAGCCGAGGCCTGGTCGACAAACGTCAGGCTCGATGTGGTGAAACCGGTGAGGGTCACTGGCGACTTGCCCGTGTTGGTCACGTCCACGTCCATCGTCAGCGTACTCGTTTGCGGGTCGAACGAGGCGGTCTTCGGTACGGCCTGCGTCACCTGCGCCGGCTGGGCCACCTCCGGCGGCGTGAAGCGGAACACCTGCTGTGGGATCTTGATCGGGAACGAGACGGACTGGTAAATCCAGCCGACCACCAGGAGCGCCAGCGTGGCCGCCAGCAGCCAGTTGGAGACGCGGTGGTCTTGCTTCGTGATCAGCCCGACGTCCTGTCCGTCGGTGTTGAGCGGCACGCGCAGCGTGACCGGCAGCTTCGAGACGGTGCGATGATTGGCGCCACCAATCCGCGGCACGGTCCAGTACAGCATCCACACCATGCCGAGCGCGAACCCGAGCCAGTGGAAGATGGTCAACTGGCCAAGCCCGTATGTCTCCAGGTTGGCCGTCTGCCCGTTCAGCAGCGTGATGTTGTTGGCAAAGCCG
>CBJLVJ010000794.1:0-2179 GCA_966426465.1 uncultured bacterium
CTGAGGTTGGCATGAGCGCTCGTTCGATCGCGGTCGCCCGCGAAAGTCTGGTTCAGCACCTGCGCAGCGCGGTGCTGATGGTCATCGTGCTGACGCTGCTGTTTGGCATTGTGTACCCGCTGGTGATGACCGGTATCTCGCAGGCGCTGTTTCCCGCGCAGGCCAACGGCAGCCTGGTCCGCGACAGCGCCGGCAATGTGATCGGCTCGGCCATCCTGGCCCAGAGCTTCACTCAGCCCCAGTACTTTCATCCGCGGCCCTCGGCCGCCGGCAGCGACGGCTACGATGCCAGCAGCTCGGGCGCCAGCAACCTGGGGCCGACCAACCAGAAGCTGATCGATACCGTCAGAGACCGGACCGACGCGTATCGCCAGGAGAATGGACTCGCGGCGGACGCGGCGGTACCCGTCGACGCGGTGACCGCCTCGGCCAGCGGCCTGGACCCCGACGTCAGTCCCGCCAACGCGCTGCTGCAAGTCGGCCGGGTGGCGCGGGCACGCGGCATGCCCGAAGATCAGGTGCGCGCGCTGGTGCAACAGCATACGGACGGCAGGACGCTTGGCATCTTCGGCGATCCGCGGGTCAACGTGTTGAAGCTCAACCTGGCGCTCGACGGTCGGTAGCCTGTGGCGCGCGCCGGGGACGGTCGACCGAGCGCGGAGGAGATGCTGGATCGCGTCCGCCGGCAGGCGGGCGCGGGCGCGCGGGGGCGTCACCGCGTGTACCTCGGCATCGCGCCCGGCGTGGGCAAGACCTACACCGCCCTCGAGGAGTTGCACCGCCGCAAGGAGCGGGGCACCGACGTGGTCATCGGTTTCCTGGAAACGCACGGCCGCCCCAGGACCGCGGAGCTGGCGGCCAGCCTGGAGGCCGTCCCGAGAAAGCAGATCCCCTACAAGGGTGTAGTCGTCGAAGAGATGGATACCGACGCGGTCATCGCCCGCCACCCGGCGGTGGCCCTGGTCGACGAGCTGGCGCACACCAACGCTCCTGGCTCCAAACACGAAAAGCGCTGGCAGGACGTCGAGGACCTGCTGAACGCCGGCATCACGGTCATCAGCACGGTCAACATCCAGCACCTGGAGAGCCTGGCAGACATCGTCGAAAACATCACCGGCATCCAGGTGCGCGAGCGCGTGCCTGACCGGGTGATCGACGAAGCCGACGAGGTCGAGCTGATCGATATGTCGCCGCACGCGCTACGCCAGCGCATGAAGCACGGCAACATTTATCCACCACAACGAGCGGAGCGAGCCCTGGATTCGTTCTTCCGCGAGGGCAACCTGCTGGCCCTGCGCGACATGGCGCTGCGCAAGATGGCCCACGTGTGCGAGCAGGACCTGGAAGAGTACATGCACGAGCACGACATCGACGCAGCATGGTCAGCCGGTGAACGCGTCATGGTGTGCGTGGACGATCAGCCGATGGCGCAGAACCTGGTGCGTCGCGGCTGGCGGATGGCCAACCGGTACCACACCGAGCTGCTGGCGGTCTTCGTCGAGACACCCCGCTGGGGCTCGGCCTCGCCAGAGGAGAAACGCCGCCTGGAGGAGAACATGCGCTTTGCGGAGGACCTGGGAGCCGAACCGATCCGCGTGCAGGGCTCGGATGTGGCCAAAGCGCTGATAGAGGTCGCCCACGAAAAGAACGTGGGCAGCATCATCATCGGGCACTCCCGGCATGGCCGGCTGCACGAGCTGCTGCGTGGTTCAGTCGTCCAGAACCTGCTACGCCTGGCCGGCGACGTCGACGTGCACGTGGTCGCCGACCGTGAGCACGGCGAGCACTGAACAGGCTCCACATGCGACTCACCATGAGCGAGCTGGTCGACGCGCGCTACACGCCCTCGGTCGTGCTGGGCGAGGGAGGATTGGCGTACGCCGGCTCGATCGCGCCACTCGCCTATCACTTGCCGCGGTGACCTCGGGCTTCCCGCTACGCTGAAGCATGGACGCTCTTACGCTGTTCGGCGCGCTCGCGGTGACGGCGATGCTGGTGTTCTACACGCTGGAACCACGCTCGCCGGTCTTCGTGCTCGCCTTTGCCCTGGCGTGTCTGGCGTCCTCGACGTACGGCTTCCTTCAGGGCGCCTGGCCGTTCGGCGTCGTCGAGTTGATCTGGTCGGCGGTCGCGCTGCGCCGCTGGTGGCGTCGACGCGCCCAGACAGCCGCCAAGCGAC
>CBJLVJ010000795.1:0-2176 GCA_966426465.1 uncultured bacterium
AGGCGGATCGCACCAGCGGCATCTTGAAGTAGTGGAATCGCAGCCACGAGATCACCAGCAGCTCGATGGCGACCACAACTGACGCCGCCGGCACGGCGGTGCGGACGTCCGGCAGCAGGAATGGCAAGGTGTGACCGATACCGCCAGCAAATGTCGCCGCACCTTCCACCAGGCCGCGCACCCAGGGATTACCGCGACCGGTCACCGACCCATCGTCCGACAGGGCCTCGGCGAAAGCCATGGAGATGCCCGCGCCCAGCGCAGCGGCCAGCCCGACGAGAAAGGCGGTGTGCGCGTCGCGCGTGGCCAGGGCGGTGGCGAACAGCGGCGCCAATGTGGAAACTGAGCCGTCCATCATGCCGGCCAGGGCCGGCTGGACAACACGCAGCACGCGCTGCTGGTCGTGCTCGAGCGCGCCCACCGGCGTGTGCTCTTGTGCGAGGTCGGCCGCAGCAGGTTGCATCACAGTTGCCCACCAGTGAGCAATGTCCCGCTGCGACGGGCTAGACGGCCGGACGTTGTGATCGTCATAGATCGACTCCCTGGATTTCAGTGTCGTGCGGATCGCAGCCCCGCGGGTCAGGCGAAAGTCCCAACCTGCTACCGGACGATCGACGGATGATTCCGGGTCGAGTAACGCCTGGGAGGGCATGGCCCGCGTCAGGCCGTCGCGGTGATCGGACGGTTGTGCGATGGCGCGGCGTATCGCTACAATATTCAACCATATGGTTGAGGGTTGGCAGCTCGACGCGGTCTACCGAGCCCTGGCTGACCGCTCACGGCGGGCCATCGTCCAGCGCCTGGCAGCCGAGGGCGAGCTGAAGGTGACCGATCTCGCCCGTCCCTTCGACATCTCGCTGAGTGCCGTCTCCAAGCACATCAAGGTGCTCGAGGACGCCAGCCTCGTGCGGCGGCGCGTGGCCGGCCGTGACCACTGGCTGTCGCTCGCGCCTGAGCCCCTGGCCAACGCGTACGCGTGGATCGGCCTGTACCAGCGCTTCTGGGAGCACCGTATCGACGCGCTGGAGCGCTACGTCACGCGACCGAAGGCCGATGGCCAGTAATCCTCCGCGCGCGCACGTTCAGCGACTCATTCGCGCCTCCGCCGCCGCCATCTTCTCCGCCTGGACCAACCCCATCGAAATGTCGGAGTGGATGACTCCGGTCGGCACCGCCACGGCTGAGGTGGACCTCCGCGTGGGAGGTCGGTTCCGCCTGGTGATGGCTGACCAACAGCTGACCATCGAGCACACGGGCGAATACCAGGTCATCGACCCGCCACACCTGCTGGTCTTCACCTGGCGCTCGGAATTCACCGGCATGCGCGACACCATCGTGACTGTGCGACTCACCGAGCGCAGTGCCACTGAAACGGAGCTGGAAGTCACGCACGAGCTCGCCACCGATGAACAAGCGAGCTCGCACGCCGGCGGCTGGAGTCGCCTCGTCGCCCGCCTGGAAACCTATCTATCAACGAGCGGAAAAGCTGCGAACCCATGAAAGTTGACGTTACGACCGAAATCGACATCAACCGTGCGCGCGCCGAGGTTGCGGCCTTCGCGGCGGATCCCGACAACGCTACCACCTGGTACCAGGACATCAAAGCAGTCCGCTGGGAAACTCCGCGGCCAGTCCAGGTCGGCTCGAGGATCGCCTTCGAAGCGCAGTTCCTGGGCCGAAAATTGGCCTACACGTACCAGGTCCGTGACCTGCAGCCGGGTGTTCGCCTGGTGATGAGCACTGATGCAGGACCGTTTCCGATGGAAACGACGTACACCTGGCAAGAGAGGCCGGGTGGGGGCACGCACATGACCCTCCGAAATCGAGGGCAACCGTCCGGCTTCGCCAACCTGGCTGCACCCATCATGTCTGCGCAGGTGCGCAAGGCCACGGCACGCAATCTGGCTGCATTGAAGGCGATCCTGGAAGGACGCGATTCCGCTGCCGGTGTGTCATGAGTCGAGGGCGCCCAGGGCCAGCAGCGCCGAGCGCTGGGCGGCAGTCACGCCAATCAGGCCGGTGATGTCCAGTCGCTCGTAACGACGCTCGGGCTGCAGGGTGCACAGACAGGCACCGCTCTTCGCGTCCCAGAGCCTGACCGTCCCGTCAAAGCCACCGCTGGCCACCAGGTGGCCATCTGCTGAGAGCGCCACGCCCCGCACCATACTGGTGTGGC
>CBJLVJ010000796.1:0-2171 GCA_966426465.1 uncultured bacterium
TTGGTCGCCAGGTCCTGGAACAGCACGAGCGCATTTGGCGTCTCGATCTTCGAGCTGGTGTTGACCCGGTCGATCGTGCGCAGCGCGGTGTACGCGTGAGCGCCGAGGACGACCACGATGAGCAGGCCAGCGATGACGACCAGCCACGACCAGCGCGGCGGCCGTGCGGACACGGAGCGCTCCATTTCTTCGAGCTGCTGCTCGATCAGGAGCCGTTCGAGCTCGGCGGTTGCCCGCGTGCCGTCCGTGTCGTGCGCCACGCGCTTAAGATCGTAGCGTCGGGCGACGCTATACTGCGCGGCAGTGAGCGAGACTGACGTCGCCTTGCGGGAGTTCGAAGACCTGGGCTCGCTGGGTTTGCGACGACCGTTCGCCGTCGTCGGTTTCGGAGGTTGGATCGATGCCGGGTTCGCGGCCACCGGCGCGGTCAAGTACCTGGTCGATCATCTTTCGGCGACGCGGGTGGCTGAGCTGGACCCGGAGCTGTTCTATTCGTTCACCGACACGCGCCCTCGCGTCAGCCATCCTTCGCCCGGCCGCCGCGAACCAGTCTGGCCGAGTGCCGAATGGTTCATCGTGCGTTTGCCGGAGGACGCGACGCGCGACCTGGTGTTGTTCACCGCGCCCGAGCCGAACCTGCGCTGGCGGGGCTTTACCTCGATCGTCCTGGACGTTTTCGAAAAGCTCGGCACGGAGACCCTCGTCAGTTTCGGCGCGGTCCTTGCGCCTGTGCACCACCGCGCCAGGCCGCCGCTGCGCGGCTGGGCCACCACCGACACCCTGCGCAGCTCGCTCCGTCGGCGACAGATCGGCTCCGGCCGGTACGAGGGACCGACCGGCATTACCACGGTGCTGCTGGCAGCCGCCCGCGAGCGCGGCCTGCCCGCGTTCAGCCTGAGCACGTCGTCGCCCAGCTATCTGACCGACATGCCGAACCCACGCGCCTCGGCTGCCTTGCTGCGCGCGGCTGGCGAAATTGGCACCGTGCGCTTCCCGCTCAGCGACCTCGACGCCGAAAGCATGGTCGTGGCCGAGCGGGTGGACCAGTTCCTGGCCGAGCGGCCCGAGCTGCGCGAAGCCGTAGACCGACTGCCGTACACCGCCGAGCCGCCGTCGCCGGCCACCCCGGCCGCGCCCGAGCCGCCCGCGGAGCTGCCAAGCTCGGCCGCCGTGCTCGAGGACCTGGAGCAATTCCTGAAAAGCCTGCGCCACGAGAACGGCGACACCTAGCGCCAGGCTAGCCTGGCGCCTCGCGCTACTCGGGCTGGGTCATGATCTCGAGCAGGTGCCCGTCGGGATCGGAAAAGTAGAGCCCGCGGCCGCCACGTCGATGATTGATCTCGCCGTCGGTCGATGACATAGGCCCGCTGCCGTAGGCCACGCCCTCGCTCTTCAGGCGATCGAAGATCTGGTCGAACTCCTGCTCGGTCACCAGGAATGCGTAGTGGTGGCCCTCGAACCTGTCGCTGTTATCCCAGTCAAAGCTCAGATCGCCGTTGACACGCACCTGGGCGAAATGGCCCACCGGCCCGGCGTATTCGACGTCAAAGATGCGGGCGAAAAATCGCGCCGAAGCCTCTTTGTCACGCGACGGCACGATGGTGTGGTTCAGAATGATGGGCATACGCCAGGTTGTACACCGCCGCGATTTAGCGGACTTCGGTGAGCACGTCGAGCAGGTAGGGCTCGCCGCTGGCGACAGCCTCGACCGCCGTTTCGAGGGCCTGCGGCAGATCGCCGGGCGACGTGATCGGCCCCGCTGAGGCGATGCCGAAGCTTCTGGCCAGGGTTGCGAAATCCACCGCCGGACCCTCGGGGCGAGTGCCGATACCGGCCCGCTCGGCGGGACGGCCACGGCGCTCGGCCATGTGCAGGCCATGCTCTTCGGAGTTGTAGTAGCTGTGATTGTTGAGCATGACGATCAACAGCGGCAGGCGCTCGTGCGCGGCGGTGTACAGCGCGCTGGTGCAGTACAGCATGTCCCCATCCGGCTGCAGGTCGACCACGAGCCGCCCCGTACCCTTGTGGGCCAGGCCCACGCCCAGGCTTGCGCCGATACCGTATCCCACCCCGGCGCCGCCAGAGGTGCCGGTGTACTGGTACGGACGCTCCAGACGCCACAAGCGACGCACCCAGCCGCGTAGCTCATTGTTCGAGAGCACCCAGTCATA